>JAGWZN010000010.1 GCA_018968785.1 Patescibacteria group bacterium | reverse complement strand
CTCCAGAATAATAACCTGATCTTCCGCTGCCTTCGCGGAAAAAGCGGAAAATAGCGCTTTGCGACGTTCCGAACGCGGCATCCGGGTAGCCCAGTTCTGCTCTTTTAATGGCCCGAAAACGGTTCCGCCCTTGCGCCAAAGCGGAGAACGGGTGGAGCCGACTCGCGCCCGGCCGGTTCCTTTCTGACGCCACGGCTTCTTACCGCCGCCAGAAACTTCACCACGGGTCTTGGTGTGGGCAATAGTGGAGCGGATCATGCTGCGAGCCCAGGTAAGGTACCGATGAATCAGTTTTTCGTCGACCGCTACACTAAACATTTTCGGTTGGTCAACTGTTCCGACTTTTTCTCCTTTCAAGTTGTAAACAGAAAATGTTGCCATGAGGATTAAGCGGAAATTTCTACAAGGCTGCCGCGGATACCCGGTACCGGTCCTTTGACGAATATCAGGTTATCTTGCCGGTTGATGTCCATGACTTGCACGCTACTAACCGTGACGCGCTCGTTTCCCATCTTACCCGGCATCTTATGCCCCTTGAGTACGTGCTGGGGGAACATAGAACCAATCGAACCGGGTGCCCGGTGGTGGTCGGAGCCGTGGGTTTCGGGACCGCGGTGGAAATTATGCCTCTTAATAACGCCCGCGAATCCTTTCCCTTTGGATGTACCAGAAAGGGTCACTTGTGAGCCGACTTCCAGGCTATCGCAATTGATCACCTGACCAACTTCAAACTCCTCGACTGACTGAAGACGAAACTCTCGCAGATACTGCGGTGTGGCTGACAGCGACTTAGTGTGTCCGACTTGAGGCTTCTTCGGATGCCGGGCGGCACCAAATCCGATCTGAACCGCGCCGTAACCGTCTTTATCGACGGTCTTACATTGGGTAACAACACAAGGACCGGCTTGGATAGCGGTTACCGGCACAATCTTTCCATCGGCGCCGAAGATGCGGGTCATACCTAATTTAATACCGAGAAGAGCTGTCATAATCTGTGGTCCGGGGCGGGAGTTACAAGGCTTACATTTTAATCTCAATGTCGATTCCGGCTGGCAGATCCAGGTTCATGAGCGAATCGATAGTAGAAGAAGTGGGATCGAGAACGTCGATTAAACGTTTGTGAATCCGCATTTCAAACTGTTCGCGAGAATCCTTATCGATGTGCGGACTGCGCAACAGCGTGGTGACTTTCCGATCGGTCGGTAGCGGAATCGGGCCCACTACTTTAGCGCCGGTGCGCTCAGCGGTTTCCACGATATGCTTCGCCGACTTATCAATAATCCGATAGTCGTACGCCTTCAGTCGGATGCGGATTCTCTGTTTGGTTGCTTCTGCCATGAAATCTGGGTGTTATCTTAACACGCGAACTCCGCCTGTTACGGCGGAGCCACGTGTGCTAAGAGCTATTTTATCACCTTGGTTACCACTCCGGATCCTACGGTGCGGCCGCCTTCGCGAATGGCAAAGCGCATGCCGTCTTCCATAGCAACCGGGACAATAAGGTGGACAGTCATCTTTACGGTATCACCGGGGACGACCATCTCGACATTAGCCGGAAGTTCCACCTCGCCGGTCACATCCGTAGTCCGGACGTAAAACTGCGGCTTATACCCCTTAAAGAACGGGGTATGACGGCCGCCCTCTTCCTTGGTGAGTACGTATACTTCACCTTCAAAGTCAGTGTGGGGAGTAATCGAACCGGGCTTAGCAATAACCTGCCCGCGCTCGATATCGGTACGCTCAACGCCGCGAAGCAGTACGCCGACATTATCACCGGCTTGACCTTGATCGAGCATTTTCTTAAACATTTCGACGCCGGTCACCACTACCTTCTTGGTAGGACGGATACCCACAATCTCGACTTCTTCGCCAACCTTAACCGTGCCACGCTCGATACGCCCGGTAGCCACAGTACCGCGGCCTTTAATAGAGAAGACATCCTCGATTGGCATTAGCAGGGGCTTGTCAATTTCTCGAACCGGCTCCGGAACGTAGCTATCCAAGGTGTTGATTAACTCATGGATCGCTTCTTCATATTTAGCGTCGCCCTCCAGTGCCTTGAGAGCCGAACCGCGGATGATCGGTGTTTTATCGCCATCAAAACCGTACTTATTCAGCAGGTCGCGGATCTCCATTTCTACCAGCTCAAGCAGGTCCGGATCGGCAAGATCAACCTTATTCAGGAATACCACGATGTTTTTTACGCCGACTTGGGAGGCTAGCAGAATGTGCTCCCGGGTTTGCGGCATCGGACCGTCAACGGCGGAGACCACCAAAATAGCGGCATCCATCTGGGCGGCGCCGGTAATCATGTTTTTGACGTAGTCGGCGTGGCCGGGACAGTCCACGTGGGCGTAATGACGCTTATCTGATTCATACTCCTGGTGAGAGGTGGCAATCGTAATACCGCGAGCCTTCTCTTCCGGAGCGTTATCGATTTCCTCAAACTTGCGGGCCTTAGCTTGGCCGGATTTGGCCAATACGGTACAAATGGCGGCAGTTAAGGTTGTTTTCCCGTGGTCAACGTGACCAATGGTTCCGACGTTGACGTGGGGCTTGGTGCGCTGAAATACATCGGCCATCGAGCTCCTTTCAATTATGTATTGGATTGGTTCAAAGTAAAATATACCACTATCAATAGGTAAAGCGAATTACCCGTACAAAGCTGAGTATACTGAAAGAAAGCTTATTTGTCAACAGCTTTAGAAAGGTGTTGGCCGGCTTTTCCCTCCTGAACCGGCAGAGAACTAGCGTAACTGTCCAGTCCGATAATCACATGGTCCAAAACCTCAATACCGAGCAGTTTGCCGGCCTCGATCATGGAGGCGGTAAAGTCATAATCGGATTGGCTGGGCGTCGGATCACCGGACGGATGGTTATGAACCAGAATCACCGCTGACACCCGACGTTCGACGGCGGCTTGAAAGATGTCCTTAGCGGCGATATGGATATATTCAGTGCTGCCAATTGCTACCGTCTCTTCGTGAATTAACTGGTATCGGCTGTTGATCAGGTATACCCTGAGCTGCTCTTTTGCCAGATGAATCATCGGCCGGGAGTATTGGTAGACGTCCTCGATCCCCCGGATTTGTACCAATGACCCCTGACTGTGTCCGAATAATCGTTTTCCCAGAGCTAAAATTGCCAGTAGCCGGGTCGCCTGAAGATGGTCAAGATGAAGCGCGTCAACGATATCTTCAACCGTATTTAAACCGGTTAAAAATTGAATGCCGTACTCTTGGATAATGCTTTCAAAGTTATCAACCTTTCCCAGAGCAATCTGTACCAGCTCGTTTACAGCAAGAGTATCGGCTCCGTCAATCTGTAGTCGCCGGATCGGTAGCGCTTCACGCGGTTTGTCCTCAATTTTATACTGGCTGGATGGCCGTACAAGATAGGAAGCGGACGCGGTTCCCATACGGTTAAAGATTTAGGAGCGCCGAGGTAGTGGCGGACGGTTGGGTGGTCGTAGGAGCGGCCGGCGTCGGTATATGAACTGTAAGTGCATTCAGTATAGCAGCGATATCGGAAGCTGAGAAGACAGTACCGTTCTGATCGGCTGATCCGGCGTTTACAATCACTACTTCCGCATTCTCTGTATCTTTTTGGTAGAGATCCAAAGTGGCGCCGTCAGCGGCAAGATAACGCTCCGGCGGTTTATTCAAGCTTCCGCTTTCCAGCCGATAGCCGGTTGTAATCTTTCGAATGAAGGCGGCCTGGCTCGATGTAGAATACGACGTCGTACTCTCGGCTTTATTAATGATATAAACCGTCAACGAAGTCGGCTTTAATGTGGTATCGCTGGCCTTCGTATAGAACCGCAACGTTTTTCCTTGCAGCGCTCCGGTCGAATCTTGAAGCGAACTCTCTGAGATCAGACTATTTTTCGGAAGGGGAAAAGAGATTTGACTGTCTGTGTCAGTGTAGGTTGCTTCTGGTGCAGCGGTTGGCGCTGGAGTCGGAGTGGTTGAGGCGGACGTGACACGAGGAAAACCGTGTTGCAGATAAAAAGCCAGCAGTCCGACTCCGGCCCCGATCAGAACAAACAGGAGAACGACTCCCACAGATCGCAAAAATTTCATTGCCGATTGCCCTCCCTTTACTATTGATTACTTGAGCTTACCCTCGATAATCTGCTGCTGAATATTGGCTGGTACCTGCGCGTAGTGATCAAACTCCATGGTATAGGAAGCCCTTCCTTGACTCATTGAGCGCAGCGTGGTGGCGTAGCCGAACATATTGGCGAGCGGCACGGTACCTTCAATAACCTTGGCGGTTCCGCGTTCGCTGGTACCCATAATTTGACCGCGCCGGCCGTTAATATCACCCATCACATCTCCAAAATACTCTTCCGGAGTCACCACTTCCACTTTCATAATCGGCTCGAGAATAATCGGTCCGGCTTTTTTAACCGCTTCCTGGGCCGCCATGCTTCCCGCGATCTTAAACGCCAACTCGGATGAGTCAACTTCATGGAAACTACCGTCAAAAAGAGTCACTTTTACGTCTAAAACCGGATAGCCGGCAATTACTCCCCGTTCCAGCGCCTCTCTAATCCCTTCCTCTACCGGCTTAACGTACTCTTTCGGAATAATACCGCCCACGATCTTGTTCTCAAAAACGAATCCTTCTCCCCGCTCGGTTGGCTCCATGGTAATAACCACATGACCGTACTGACCTCGCCCGCCGGACTGGCGGATAAATTTGGACTCTTGCTCGACAGTCTTCTGGATGGCCTCTTTATACGCCACCTGAGGCTTGCCGACATTAGCCTCCACTTTAAACTCCCGTTTCATCCGGTCGACAATAATCTCCAGGTGCAGTTCGCCCATACCGGCAATCAAGGTTTGACCGGTTTCCTGGTTAGTGCTCATCCGGAAGGTTGGATCTTCTTCAGCAAGACGGGAAAGAGCGACGCCCATCTTCTCCTGATCGGCTTTCGTTTTCGGTTCGATTGACTGTTGAATAACCGGTTCGGCAAAGTGAATGCTTTCCAGTTGAATGGCTTTATTCGGGTCACAGAGCGTGTCTCCGGTCACGGTATTCTTCAGACCGATGGCGGCGGCAATTTCTCCGGCGTACACCTCTTCCACGTCTTCCCGGTGGTTGGCGTGCATCCGGACTATCCGGCCGATCCGCTCTTGTTGGCCCTTACTGGAGTTATAAACATAGGAACCGGCTTTGACTACTCCGGAATACACCCTAAAGAAGGCCAACTTGCCGACAAACGGGTCGGAAGCAATTTTGAACGCGAGAGCGGAAAACGGTTCACTATCGGAAGCGGAACGGGACAACTCCTCACCGCTTTTCGGATCGGTACCGGTGACCGGCGGAATATCCAACGGCGACGGGAGATACTCCACGACCGCATCCAACATAAACTGCACGCCTTTATTTTTAAGCGCGGAACCGCAGAGAACCGGTACTAAACCGCCGGATAACGTGCCGATCCGCAAACCTTTGCGCATATCTTCCACCGTCAGCTCTTCGCCGGCAAAAAACTTGTTCATCAGCTCCTCATCCTGTTCGGCAATCTTTTCAATGAGCTTGCCGCGCCATTCATCGTAGATCTCTTGGGAATCGGCGGGAATATCGACATCTTCAAACTCTTTCCCCATCTCGTCTTTATAGATGCGGCATTGGCCGGTTACCAAGTCAATAATCCCCTTGAAATCAGATTCGCTGCCTACCGGCAACTGTACCGGGATGGCCTGCGGCGTCAGCCGGTCCAGAATGGAGCGGTACGCCTTGAGAAAGTCGGCACCCATCCGGTCCAGCTTATTAATAAAACAGATACGCGGCACCTTATACTCGTCCGCTTGACGCCAAACAGTTTCGGACTGCGGTTCTACGCCGGCAACACCGTCGAACACCACCACGCCGCCATCCAGTACCCGCAAAGAGCGCTGTACTTCAACCGTGAAATCAACGTGGCCGGGGGTATCGATAATATTTAACCGGTGCACATCTTTGGAACGGTATGTAGGAGCCCAGAACGCTGTAGTCGCGGCGGCGGTAATGGTAATGCCCCGTTCTTGCTCCTGCTCCATCCAGTCCATCGTAGCCGCGCCCTCATGCACCTCGCCTATTTTATGGGTACGGCCGGTATAGTACAGCACGCGCTCGGTCGTGGTAGTTTTGCCAGCGTCAATATGGGCAATAATGCCGATGTTGCGAACTTTTTCTAAAGGATATTCACGGGACATGGAGGGTCGAGGGTTAAGGGTTAAGAGAAAGCAGTAAGAAGGAACCTTCTACTTCTTATATTTTTGCTAATAACGAGCGAAATGAGCGAAGGCCCGGTTGGCTTCCGCCATTCGATGTGTCTCTTCCTTTTTCTTTACAGCGGTACCTTCATTATTATACGCATCGACCAGCTCTTTCGCCAGCTTCTCAGCCATTGGCCGACCTTTGGCGGAACGGGCGGCAGCCAGCAGCCAGCGCATCGCCAGCATTAAGCGGCGGGTACGAGACACTTCAATCGGTACCTGAAGATTGGCGCCACCCACCCGGCGGCCCCGCACTTCGATTACCGGTGAAATATTTTTGATTGCCGTTTCCACGACATCCAACGGATCGGCTGACAGTTTCTCAGCCGCCTGTTCAATAGCCGCGTAAGCAATCTTGCGCGCTACTTCTTTCTTCCCGTTCTTCATCAGATAGTTAATCAGTTTCGCGACGGTAATTGAGCCGAATTTCGGATCAGGGTCCAAAAGCGGTCGGTTGGCTTTATGCGATCCTCTCATGCTGTTGTGTCGGCCGTGCTTTCCCTGAGAGAGGTACTGCGGCCGACCCTTTCTATGTTAGATATAAGGTAAAATTAAGATTTTTTGGTACCGTAATGACTGCGGCTTTTCTTACGGTTCTTGACGCCTTGGGCATCCAATTTGCCGCGGATAATATGGTACCGGATTCCCGGCAGATCTTTCACCCGTCCGCCCCGAATCATTACGACCGAGTGTTCTTGCAGATTATGTCCCTCCCCCATAATATAGGCGTTGGTCTCCATACCATTCGTGAGGCGAACCCGGGCGACCTTCCGTTGTGCCGAGTTCGGTTTCTTTGGGGTGGTAGTGAACACCTTCACGCAAACGCCGCGTTTCTGCGGACAGTTAAGCGGAACGTGGCGGCGGCGGAACGAGTTAAAGGTCGACTTTAAAACCGGCGCGTTGACCTTTCGCTTGGGAGTGACGCGTGGTTTTCGCAAAAGTTGGTTAATAGTTGGCATACCTTAATTACCTTTCTTCTTGATTAAAACCGGTACCAGCCGGGATCAGCTTACCAATAATTACGTTCTCTTTCAAGCCGCGCAGCTCATCACGCTTAGCTTGAACAGCCGCGTCAATCAAAACCGAAGTGGTCTCCTGAAAGGAAGCGGCGGAAAGGAAGCTCTTGGTTCGCAGAGAAACACGGGTGATGCCGAGCAGAAGCTGCTCAGCCTTTACCCCCTGCTTAACCGTGTCTTCCAGGAACAGATCGGTCTGGTCAATGGTCTGTCCAGTAATGTACTGGCTGCTGCCCGGATCGGTTACCTGCATCTTTGACAGCATCTGCCGGACAATAATCTCGATGTGCTTATTGTTAATCGACTGGCCTTGAGAGGAGTAGATCTTCTGCACCTCGTTGATAACATACCGCTCCACTCCGGCACGGCCGGTCAGGATCAGCAGCTGCTGCAGGTCAAGATGCCCTTCGGTGAGCGGCTGGCCTTTTTCCACCTGGCTACCGTGCTCAACTTTCAGAGCGGCAGTGGAAGATAAGGTGTACTGACGCTCCGCGTTTTCATGAGAAGTGATCACAACTTTTCCATCCTCTACTTTGGCAGTTCCGCTCATGGTCGTCCGCACGGTATGTCCGTCTTCGCTGCGGGCGATAACATCCTTAGCTTGAACCGAGTCACCCGACTGGATCGCCACAGTATATCCGTTCGGAATCTCCAGAATAGATACTTCCGGCGTCTTTGACTTGACGGTCAGCGTCAAGTCATCGCCCTGTTCTTCAATCAGTACGGTACCGGCAGATTCGGCTACCACCGCCGGAGTCTTGGGAGAACGCGCTTCAAACAGCTCCTCAACCCGGGGAAGACCGTTGGTAATATCGCCACCGGTCTGAGCGACTCCCCCCATATGGAAGGTTTTCATGGTTAGCTGCGTGCCCGGTTCGCCGATTGCCTGCGCGGCAATGATACCAACCGCTTCACCATGCTCCACCAGGGAGCCGGTAGCCAGGTTGTGGCCGTAACACTTTTGGCAGATGCCCCAAATAGCGCGGCAGTGAAGCGGCGAGCGGACGCCAACCCGATCCAAACCGCTCTCCACTAACTGTTTGGCAATCGCCTCGGTAATCATGGAGCCGCTCTTCACGTCGCCGTGATCTCCCCAGAGGAACCGGCCGATGAGAGCGTCCTCGAACCGGTCGCCGGCCTCCATAATATCTTCTTTATATATGTAAATACCAGCCTCAGTGCCGCAGTCATCCTGAGCGACAACCACATCCTGAGCGACATCCACCAACCGTCGGGTCAGATAACCGGCGTCGGAAGTACGCAAGGCGGTATCGGCCCGTCCTTTTCGGGAACCGTGGGTCGAAACGAAGTATTCAAATACGGACAAACCTTGCTTAAAGTTATTCTTAATGGGAATCTCAATAATGTTTCCGGATGGGTTAGCGACCAGACCTTTCATACCGGCAATCTGGTTGATATTGGTGACCGCGCCCCGAGCGCCGGACTTAAAAATGGTCATGATCGGATTGGTTGGCAGGAAACCTTTCATAACTTCGCTCTCCAAGGTTTTAGACGCTTCCAGCCACAGTTCAACCGTTTTGACGTACCGCTCCTCTTGAGTGATCAGACCGCGGCGGTACTGCTGGTCAATACTCTCCAGCTCGCTTTCCGCCTTCGCTAACACTTCGGACTTGCTCTCCGGTATGACGATATCGGCCATATTAAAGGTAATGCCGGAGTATTCGGCGTATTTGAAACCGATATCTTTCAGATTATCCACGAATTCAGCGGTACGCTCCAATCCGAGCTCACGGAAGGAACGGGCGATCAGCCGGGCAATCGCTTTCTTGTCCATAATCGAGGCCTGATAACCCAGCTCTTCCGGTACCACCTGATTAAACAGAACCTGGCCGACGGTCGTATCAATTAAGGCGCCATCCAGAGCGATCTTTATCTTAGATCGGAGGGTGATTACTCCTTCGTCATACGCCATAATCGCTTCATTTTGATTGGCAAATACCTTACCATCACCGGTTTCACCATCCACCGGAACGGTCATATAGTAGCAGCCGAGAATCATATCCTTTGTCGGAGCCACCACTACCTCACCGGAAGCCGGCTTCAGTAGATTATGGCTGGAGCACATAATACGGGAAGCTTCTTCCTGTGCCTGCTTAGAGAGCGGCACATGAACAGCCATCTGGTCGCCATCGAAGTCGGCGTTATAGGCGGTACAAACCAGAGGGTGAATCTGAATCGACTTTCCTTCAATCAGTACCGGTTTGAACGCCTGAATACCGAGACGGTGCAAAGTTGGCGCGCGGTTGAGGAGTACAAAGTGATCGTTGGTGATATTTTCCAGAATATCCCAGACAAATGTCTCCCCGCTTTCAATAAGCCTGGTCGCGTTTTTAACGTTGTGCACATACCCTTCGCTGATCAGCTTGCCAATAACGAACGGCTTAAATAGCTCCAGCGCCATCTCTTTCGGTAATCCGCACTGATTCAGCTTCAGATTCGGACCGACGACAATCACCGAGCGGCCGGAGTAGTCTACCCGTTTTCCTAGCAGATTCTGCCGGAACCGGCCTTGTTTTCCACGCAGCATATCGGAGAGACTTTTCAGTTTGCGCTTCGCGCCGGTTGGGGCAGCCGCCTTGCCGCGGCGGGCGTTATTGTCAATTAAGGCGTCAACCGCCTCCTGGAGCATCCGCTTCTCATTGCGCGTAATTACCTCTGGCGCACCGCTGTTGAGCAGCTTTTTAAGCCGGTTGTTGCGGTTCAGTACCCGACGATACAGATCGTTCAGATCGGAAGCCGCGAAGCGGCCGCCATCCAATTGCACCATCGGACGGAGATCCGGCGGAATAACTGGCAGACGGGACAACACCAGCCACTGCGGGTTCGTGCTCGCCTTTTTCAGGTCTGTGTACAGTTTCAGCCGACGGATAACCCGGCGGCGGTTTACCGGACTGGCGGTCTCTGCCTCCAGCTTCAGATCTTCAATGCCTTTGTCCAAATCGATCCGCTTGAGCAGCTCTTTCACCGCTTCCGCGCCGATACCAACCCGGATCAATGAGCCGTACTTAAGTGAGAAATCATGGTAAGTGATCTCGGAAATTACCTGACGGGGCTGAATTCGCTCCAGTTCGTTTTTCGCGTCTTTATACGAACTCTCGAACTGTTGCAGCTTTAGTAGTTCATCGCCGCTGACTTCCGAGGCGTTTTTACCGCCAAGCAGCTGCTGGCGCATCTCTTGATATTCGTTATCTAACTGCTCCAGTGCCGTTTTGCGGATCTCCTCATCCACTTCCAGTACCACGTAAGCGGCGAAATAAATAATCTTTTCCAGATCGGATACCGATATATCCAACAGCATGCCCAGCACGGACGGCACACCTTGGACGTACCAGATATGAGCTACCGGAACTGCCAGATCAATATGGCCCATCCGCACCCTGCGAACGTACGATTTGGTAATCTCTACGCCGCATTTATCGCAGATAATGCCTTTGTAGCGGATCTTTTTATACTTGCCGCAGTAACATTCGTAATCTTTGGTGGGACCGAAAATCTTTTCGCAGAATAGGCCGTCCCGCTCCGGTTTTTGGGTCCGGTAGTTAATTGTTTCCGGTTTCAGTACTTCACCGTGCGACCAGGTAAGAATCGTCTCCGGACTGGCCACCCGAAGCTGAACCGCTTGAAAGTCGTTTGTTTGTTCGCTTGTGTCAAATATGTTCATACGTGTGGGTTAGGCTAGTTCGGATTCTTCGGTATCATCTCCGCTGTCGCTGTTTTCCATCCCCTCTTCTCCACTGGGAAGGTCGAATTCGGTCAGAGCGGCGTCTTCTTCGTTATCGGTGTTGGCTATATCCTCATCCGACACTTCCTCGTTCCCCCCCTCATCGTCTAAGTTATCGTCAAAGTCGTCTTCCTCATCTTCGTCGTCTTCATCCGTATCGGCTACGGAACTACTCTGCCCTGGCTGCACTTGAACTATTGGTTTATCAACCGGCTCAATTTCGCCTTCCTCAGTGATCAGCTTCACTTCTAAACCGAGACCTTGCAACTCGCGTACCAGTACGTTAAAC
>JAGWZN010000161.1 GCA_018968785.1 Patescibacteria group bacterium | reverse complement strand
CCTATACGGCGAAGTATCCCGATTTTCGATCCATGCCGATACCATGCTCATCCTTTTGGCGCCGCTGTATTGGATAGTCGCCTCGCCGTACGTCCTTCTGGCGGTGCAGGTGCTGGCCGTGGCCGCCGGCGCGATCGGTATTTATCTGATTGGCAAAGCCGCGTTGCACCATCGCGGTTTAGCGCTCCTTTCCGCCTTTACCTATCTAATGTTCCCACCGCTTCAGTACGCGGTCGGATCCGAGTTCCACTCCGAAACCGTTACCACCTCTTGCCTGATCTTCGCCTTTTACTTTTTGTACACCCGGCGGTACTGGCCGTTCGCCGTGTTTGCTCTTCTCTCTCTAACCGGCAAGGAAACCATGGCTTTTATGGTGGCGATGCTGGGCATCTACGCTCTTTGGACCAAACGGGATTGGCGGGTTGGCCTTGCCACGATTGGGATCAGTGGAGTGTGGTTTTATGTTTTGCTCTGGTATCTGATGCCGAGCGCCCGCAGCGACGGTGCCGCGCACTTCGCCCTTTCTTATTACTCCCAATTCGGAGGTACACCGGCCCAGATCTTCTCCACTCTCGTACTCAAGCCTTGGACCTGGATAGCTAATCTGCTGCGACCGGATCAAGCGCTGTATCTCTTCTATTTTTTCCTACCGACCGCTCTTCTTCCTCTTCTCAGTCCGCTGATTTTCCTATTGGCGCTGCCGGAACTGATGCTCAATATGCTCAGTAATGATCCGGCAATGCACTCTATTCAGTTCCAGTACACCAGTTCAATTATCCCGTTTGCTTGCATCGCCATGGTGTTCGGCCTAGCCCGGCTGCGCGCTTGGATCGCTCCGCACCTTGGTTCCCGGACCGTTCCCATTCTGGTGGTTTACTGCCTAATCGGCTTGGCGATTGGTACATGGGTCTGGTCACCGCTGCCAGGGATGCGGGAAGCGAATCTGACCCCTTTCACCACCCATCTGCCAGCCGGGAAAGACCTCGATAAACTCTCTCGATCACTGCCGAAAAATGCTTCTGTTTCTACCACCGATCATCTCTCGCCTCATTTCAGCGAACGAGAGAATATTTATCCGTTTCCGCAAGGGATTGGCGACGCTGACTATTTGATAATTAAGGACGATGACGATCCGCTCGGTTTTTCTTCCTGGGACGCCATGCAGCAGCAGATACTGGAACTGCGAACCGATCCCCGGTACAACCGGATTTATCAGTACGGGACGGTTGAGGTGTATCAGAAAGTTGGAGCGGCATCATGAAGATAACTGTCATTGGTACCGGATATGTTGGGTTAATCCAGGGCGTCTGCCTGGCCGAGTTGGGAAACACCGTCAGTTGTGTCGATATCGATACCGATAAAATTGAAAGTTTGAGAAACGGCCGCTCTCCGATTTATGAACCGGGATTGGAAAAGCTGATTAGGAAAAATATCAAAGCCGGACGACTGTTCTTTACCCCCTCTCTTGCTGAAGCAATGACCGGTTGCTCGGTTGTCTTTATAGCCGTCGGTACGCCGGCCAGTCCGGACGGATCAGCTGACTTGCGACAGATTGAGCAAGCTGCCACTGAGATTGCTCAGCATATAAGTCAGCCGATCATTATCGCTATCAAAAGCACCGTACCGCCCGGTACGTGCCGAAAAGTCCGAGAAACGGTGGCCACTCGGTACGCTGGTGACTTTGCCGTGCTGGCTAATCCCGAGTTCCTACGAGAAGGATCGGCGGTTGCCGATTTCCTTAAGCCGGATAGGATCGTGATCGGTGGCTCGGAACCGGCTGCTAGCCAATTAGCGGAGCTGTATCAACCGCTAAAAGCACCCGTATTAATCACCTCGGCTGAAACCGCCGAAGTAATCAAGTACGCCAGCAATTCCTTTCTGGCCACCCAAATTTCTTTTATTAATTCCATTGCCCACCTATGCGAAAAAGTCGGTGCCGATGTTACGGAAGTGGCGGAGGGGATGAAGCTTGATCCCCGGATCGGCCGCCGGGCGTTGCTGGGCGCCGGTCTTGGTTATGGCGGCTCCTGTCTGCCTAAGGATGTTAACGCGCTGATCCACACGACCCGGCAGCACGGCATAGATTTCCCGGTACTGGAGGCAGTCCAGCACACCAATTCCCACCAATATGCCCGGTTTCTTGAAAAAGTCCTGGCCACGATCGGTCCCGAGATAAAAGGTAAAATTGTTACTCT
>JAGWZN010000160.1 GCA_018968785.1 Patescibacteria group bacterium | reverse complement strand
TGAGGGAGATTTATGAAGACTCAAGCTGAAACTTCCTATGGCCTAACGCGCCATCGCACCTTAACATTCAGTTAGAGCGATTGGGAAAGGAAACTATCGGGATCCAGCAGGAAGTCTTCAAGATCTACCTTTGGAATGCCAGCATGTGAATCTGACTCCTGATGCCGGTCGCAGATTACCAGGCCCTTGGCCTCAGGATATTTCTTAAGAAAGTACTCTAAGCCGCCTAGACTCTCTTTCAGCTGCCCTGACTTAACTTCAATCGCTAAGAGGCTTTTTCCAACCCGAACCACGAAGTCCACCTCTTTGTCACGCTCGCGCCAGTAGGATAATTCTCCGCCCTGTTTCTCAATGGCTACCTGGATTCTGGCTCCCAGGGCATTTTCAACTATCCTGCCTTGCCAGGTAGGGTTATCGCGTACATCGTCCTTGTTCAGATTGTTCATGGCCGAAACGAGCGCATTATCAAAAACGATAATTTTCGGGACGGAACCGCGCTGCTTGATCAGCGTGCCACTGAAGCGCTCAAGAGGCAGTACCAGGAAAGCGGAGGCCAGCAGCTTTAGGTACGAGGCGATGGTGGTGACGTTCCCGGCGTCGGTCAGGCTGCCGATCATTTTCTGGTAGGAAAGGATCTGGGCCGGATACCCGGTGGCAAGAGAGAAGGTCTGACGCAAGAGGACAGGCTTGGAAACCGGCGACATGAGGAAGATATCCTTTGCTAGAACCGTCTCAATCAGGGAATCACGGATATAGCGGGCCCAGCGGACCGGATCCTCGCGCAGGGCTAAGCCACCGGGATAGCCACCGAAATAAAGGTATTCCGGTAAAGACAGGCCGAAAGCCTCTTTACACTCGGAATAGGACCACTGGTAGTGGCGGTGAAGTTCAAAGCGGCCGGCCAGGCTCTCCTGCAGGCCCCTCTGCACCAAAAGGGATGAGGACCCGAGGATAACAACCCTTAGGTTCCTTTTGGCGATCTTATCCTCATCGAACAGTTTTTTGGTCAGGTCGCTCCAGCGGGGGATTTTCTGGACCTCGTCAACGACAAGCAAGGTCGGAACGTTCCGATCGGGAAGGGCGCGGGCGCTTTGCCAGACCTCTTCCAGCCAGGCGAGTGACGGCGTTCCCGGCTGGTCGGCAGTCTCGTACAACGTGGACCCCTGCCACTTTTCCAGAAGCTGCAGGGCAAGCGTGGTCTTGCCGACCTGTCGCGGACCGATAATAACCTGGATCAGGTTGGCTTCGCCGTTTAGCCTGGATTCAAGCTCATCGTACAGATCTTGGCGAATATAGGTGTTCATACACCAATTTTAAACCTGTTAAAATCGCTTGTCAACAATTATCTCAACGCACTGAGATAATTGCAATCAATCCTTTTGGGATATGTTTTTGATAGCTGCGGGTACCAAAAAACAGCCCCTGTAGGCTGCCGCTTCTACACTCCGCTAGGGTACCCCAAAGAAATAGGCTTCCAGCTTGTGTGGTGGGGCATACTTGACGATGTTAGAACCTGTAACCTGAAGACGTTAAAATTCTTTACGTCATTCAGCGACTGATGGGAATGCTTAGCTGATAGGCAAACCCGCCCCTGCTCCAAAACCAAAGAGCGGGATGCACCTCGATAGGATTCATACCGCTCCCCTCTAGTGCGCCCCGCCAGCGCTCAGAGACACCCTCCCTAGTCAGAGAGAAGGCTTCTTCCTCTGTAATAACCCCCAACCTCACCGAGCACTTGATGATGTGAGTGTCGGGGGCAATACTGATCTGGTCGCTATTTTTGAGCAAGACCCCTCCGTATTCCTGGATGATGAAACTCCAGTAGTTGAATATCTTGGGGCCAGAAAGGTATGGGAACCCTCCCTTATACTTGCCCTGGATACGTGAGCGTAACTGTATGAAGTCAAAATCGGAAACAGTAAAAAGTGCAGAAATAGTACCGAACTCCTGATCAACGGTACGGGCGATTCTCTGCCACGTATCGACATGCTTATTCGGTTGCAAGGCAATCTTGTGCTTCATGAGTCGCTCACGCAAGTCCTGGCTATCAGCATGTGCCGACCATGAAACGGAGAACACCCGTTGCGTTTCTGGATCATTCCACGTCTTGAGCGCCGCTTCCCATAACTTGTAGCTGTCCCTCTGGTAGTTCAGAGCCATCGGCAAGGTGAAGTAGGCCAGTCGAGCTTCTGATTCGTCCGCGGTAAAATCCGGGCTGGAGTCCTCGGGCATAACACACTCGCCAAGCTGGCCATTCTTCTTGGCTTCTAACAGCTCCGTGCAGGCAGCA
>JAGWZN010000159.1 GCA_018968785.1 Patescibacteria group bacterium | reverse complement strand
TTCTTCCTTGGTTAACGGAAAGTTATCCTGAGCCAGCGTCTCGTTATAGGCAAAAGGGCTGATCGACATGGGAAAATACTCTCCCCATTCGCCGGTGGCCTGCATATGCTCGATAATTTTCGCCACTAATTCTTCGTACTGCTCTTTGCTGTATTTTTTATTCAAGATACAAAACTCCTGATGGCGGATACCCACGCAACCAAAGCAGCTTTTGCTCGACTGGACATTATCACAATAAAAACTGTCACGCATATTTGACCAGGTATCATTAGAAAAGAGGAGGTTGTAAGAATTGTACCCGCAGGAATTGCATTCATAGACCAAGCTGGTAGCCAGTCCAAAGGTGGAAAAGTCGTAGGCATCTTTAGCGTCGCTCTGGATTTCAAAGCAATAGCGGCAATCCTGTTGGTTGATAGAGTTAAAACTGAACTTGGTGTTCTTGCAGTGGATGAGATGATCACCTTGGCAGTTTTCGCATTTATAAATCTTGGCAAACCGTTTGGGAGTTTTTAAGCGAATCTCCTCAAGTTGACGGCGATACTGCTCAACCTGCATCGGAGAATACCTGACCGATCCCATAAACTCTTCCCACTTTTCTTTCCCAACCGCTTCATTAAAAAGGTAGTACTGCTTTTGCTGCAGCCCATCGCAACCGAAACAGTATTTACAGCCGATTAGATTGGAAGAGAAATAACATTCGCTGCAGTTTTCGAGATCTTGGACATACATGCACTGGTAGCACTTATTAATATCTACGCCTTCATAACAGAACTGAGAATCATTACTGCGTAGGCAATCCGCACAATCTTTACTATCTGTTATTCCTCGGGAATAGAGACAATCTTCGTTACGGTCAGCTTCGACAACCATATAACAGTTTTTGACGAAGCCGGCACAGTTGACATACTCGCTATTCTGATTTGTCGTTACGTCACTGTAGACAGAGGGCTTCGGCACTTTGCCTACCAGCTCGCCGAACTGCTCAAAAAACGGCCGATTAAAGTCAAAGTCCATCCCGTAGTCCAGAGGGTTCCATTTATCTGACTGCCATTCTTCCGTATAGTAAACCGGGAACGAGGTGTCTGGGTGATGACGAGAGATCATGTCCCGCCCGGATAAGTCGCACTTTCTTCGGTATAAGATATATTCATCGCGCCAGACGATCCGTCTCTGCCAGCGACACCGGGGACAGAGAGTAGGCGACGGAATCGGATATTTTTTACCGGCAAACGTCGGTGAGATTTTATTGTAAAACGCCAGGTCAGCGTCATCGACGGTAAATTCTTGCTGACACTGTTTACAATTTTTAGTTTCCGCCATTAGGAGCTACTTTGCTGTACGCAGATTACACTTAAATAATAGACAAATAACGGACTATCTTCAAGACAAGGGGGTTCTTGATCGCGTACCCTTGCCACGATAATATAAATACATGACACCCAAAAAGATTTCCGCCGGAACCGTGCATACGGTACCGGCCGACCTGCGCGAGGCACTTAGCGGCAATAAATCGGCTCTGGAACAATGGGAAAGCTTAACCCCACTCGCCCGTAACGAATGGATCTGCTGGAATATGAGCGTCAAACAGGCAATAACCAGAAAACAGCATATTGAGCGGACTATCCAGGATTTACAGAAAGGAAAGCGGCGGCCGTGTTGCTGGTACGGCTGCATCCATCGCACCGATAAGGAAATAAGCCCATCGGTACAGTGGGTACTGAGCAGACGATCTAAGAAGGCTTCGTAGGCCGGATAGCGGCCTGATCTTCTATCTCCTTTTTGCGCGCCATAATTATTTGCGATAAAAGCGACTCCGGCAGTGGCCGTTCCAGCGTAAAGTGAACGCTACCACTTCCCGCACTTACTTCATATTCCTGTAATTCTTCCTGCAACCTATCGATCACCTTGCCGCTAAAAGGATAAATACTGAAGAAATTCTTATTCACCATACAGCTCAGGAGCGCCTTGCCTTTGTACATATACGCAGGCATGGCGTAACTTATTCCCTGTTCAACCGCGGGAATACTCCGCATAACCACGGCTTGAATCCGCTTTAACTCGGCCTGCTGCTCCGGCAGGCAGGTCGCAATATAATCATCAACCGGTAAGTTCATGGCATTAATCTTGATTATAGATGGTTCCTTTCTCAAAAACGCGAGTTCATTACCTCATTGAACTCATTGCAAAACACCTGTTCCTTTCTGCACAGATTAGATTCCGGCTGCAACCGATTCAGGACTCGTCACCGTATATCCGATACGCTTCCTCATCCTTCACCGGTTTCGCTCGGAATCTAATCTG
>JAGWZN010000158.1 GCA_018968785.1 Patescibacteria group bacterium | reverse complement strand
ACGGTTGTGAACCAGGAGGGAAGAGTAGAACATAATCGGTGACCGGTCAGATATGAGGATGGCGGTATCAGGATGCGACAGATTGATCTTTTTGGCTAAGATCTGGCCGTCCAAATTCTTATCTGAGTTAACTCCTCGATAGGTGAACTGGTCTACTACCAGTGTATTGTCATCCGACCAAGAGAACTCGCTTTGGTAATACGTGGGCAGCCCGATCGTGCTTTGAGCGGTAATAGTCTGGGTGGTACGGTCATCAAGATGGTATGCGAGCAGGGCCTGCCCGTTACTCGGATTATCGGCGGTAGTTTGAAAGTATGCGAATTCCGTGCCACTGGGCGAGAGCTTGCCACTATGCATATAGGTGGTACCGACAGTGGTTTTCTGACCGGTATTAAGGTTATAGCTCCGCACTGCCACGGGGGGATAGCTCCGGCTGTCGTTTGCGTTGGTGGTATAGATAAGCGTTTGATAGGCGCTCGAGAAGGTAACAACGAGAATAGGGTTCGGCTCGGAAAGAATAGTCCGTGTCTCGCCGGTGTAAACATTGATTTCCTTAATACTGTTGCTATCCGCGAAATAAACAGCCGGATAGGCTCTGGTTCCATAAACGCCGTTGTCAGCTTTAGCGCGAGGGATGAGGAGATCAAGAAATGACACCGTATCGTTTGGATTGCGAATGCCGGTGGCTGCGGTTGCTGTATGCGTTTGAGAGAAATCGGAGAGTGTGCTCGCCAACTGAATCCGACTGAGCGAATTAGGGGTAGATACAGGCGAAGGGGAGGGCGAGGATAAGGTTGAAGATTGCGTAGATTGTGTTGAAGGGGATTGAGTCGGTTGCGTAGTGGGAAGCGCGGTAGCTAAACCGGTAACCGGTAGGGAAGCGGACGGGCTTACGGGAAAGGCGGTGGGAGATGGGGTGGCTTGGTTTAAAGCAACTGATTGATAAACAGGCATAGGTAAGTGATGGTATCGCGGATAAACCGCCATGCCGACGCTGGCAAGAAGAATAAGGGACAGGCCATACCAGTAAACCGGTCGAAGTTTCCAGAATAATGGGGACATAGAGGGAAGGTTGCTTTCTCGACCGATCCCGGCTGCAATTGACAGCCATATTCGGTCGCGACTTTCCGCCAGCTCTGCCTCTGAAAGAGGCTTTTTATTGAGCAGGTGGAGCAGTTGATGGAGATAAGGGGGTTGATGAAACATGTTCTACTACTTACATGCGCGGGGGGATACAGATGAGCCGACTATTTTTCGCAACGCCTTGATCGCTCGCTGCTGATAGATGTGCACGTATTTCTCCTTGGTGCCCAGTTTTTGCGCCACTTCTTGTCTAGTCATTCCCTCTACAAAGCGCAAAGTGATAACGGTCCGCAACGTAGGATTAAGCTTCGCGATTGCTTCTTTTAAGAGTGGCAACTGCTCTTCTAAACACTCCTCGGCTTGGTCGGAATTGAGAATGTTCGGCTCCAACGGAATCGGAAAGTCATCACGCAGCTCTATGGACGATCTATGAGACTGCTCGGTAAACCAGCCTTTCAATAAGTTTTTGGCGATACCAAACAAAATCTTCCGACACTCGGTTTCAGATCGGTCTTGAACCGCGTAGCCACGATAAAATCGCAGAAATGTTTCTTGGGTCAGATCCTCCGCCTCTTCTTTAGAAAGATCTTTATAGTAAAAATACCGAAAAATCGAGGAAAAGTTTGCTTCATACAGCTGCTGAGTTGTCATATCTCTATTGTACGGTGAACCCGAAAGTGTCACAAGATGATTTGCAATGAGTTCTTGGTATTTCGGACGGTCGTATCGGGTCCAAATCAACAGTTTAGACAGTCCCGAGGTTTCCGGTTATACTGATAACGCATGGTTACCGCATACGTTTTACGCCACGGAAAGGCGGAACATAATCTGGGTTCTCATTCCCGCCAGACCTTCGCGGGCGATAGTGTTGATAATCACCTGGCGCCGGAAGGTATTGCGGCCGCCAGAAAATTAGCGGACCGGATTAAAAAAATGGGCGGATGCGACTTGGTGATATCGAGCGGTCTCAACCGGTCAAAAGAGACCGCCGCGATTCTGGCCAGCGCGCTCTCTGTTCCGACGCGGCACATTGCCGACCTCCAGGAAATAAATGTCGGTCGGTTCGGGGGCCATACGGAAGCGGAAGCGCGCCGGCTTTTTCCGGCAGCCGCGCAGGTGTTTTATCTCGGAGATATTCCGCGCTGGTCATTTCCGGGTGGAGAGGATTATTTGTCCGTGAAGAAGCGGGTGGAGTCGGTGGAGAAACAGTTATTGGCGCTGGGTGAGGTTTATCCCAGCCTGGTTGTCTG
>JAGWZN010000157.1 GCA_018968785.1 Patescibacteria group bacterium | reverse complement strand
TTCCCTTCTCCTACCCCACCAACTCGACCAATATATGCCGGGTTCGCTTCTGAAGGGTCGATGAACCGCCGCTCTTGTGTGGCGAAATGACGGGCCTTTGCCCTTGCTTTCTTGGCGAGAGCTTGTTTATTATACGACCTTACCCAGGAGTTATTAATTCTCATCAAGTAGCTTAGAACAGCTTCCCACCCAGAGGGACCTCTTTTGTGGGAGTAATAAGTACAGCATTTCCACTGGTGTCTGGAAAGCCAAGAGTTAATACCTCTGAGACGGCTGGGCCGATCTGCCTCTTCGGGAGATTCACCACACAGGCGACCAATTTATCTTTTAACTCTTCTTTAGAATAGTTGGCGGGAAACTGGCCGCAGGATTTTTTGGTCCCGATTGCCGGGCCGAAATCAATAACCAGCTTATAGGTTGGTTTACGGGCCTCCGGAAAACTTTCGACAGAGACAATACGCCCAACTCGTATATCGACTTTTTCAAAATCAGTATATTCGATCATGACTTCTCCTTAATCCGCTCAATGTAGAGCACTTTATTCTCGTCTGGATCTAAAATACTAAACTCCTTGCCCCACGGTTTCTCGATAAGTTCTTTGTAAATCTGAATGCCCTTTCCCTGAATAGCCCGGTAGACTTCTTCAATCCCCTCAACCTCAATAAACACAGTTTGAAATCCCGGCTGCTCGCGCTCATCGGTCTGATTTTTAATACCAAGTTTGGCACCGTTCGGAAACTGAAACGAAACAAACCGCTCATTCTGGTAATCAAGAGTAAAACCAAGGATATCAAGGTAAAACGGGATCACTTTCTGTATATCATGGCTGTAAAAAATCGCGCTGTCTAAGTTCATGGCTTTAACTTTACCTAATGAAGATGTTCGCGCAAACCACTAACTGATGAATGTAAGGAAGAGTATTAATCGCCATATATGGGTATTAACTTCATAGCCACTAGGCCGTACCGCGCGATCTCCTCTCGATATCCCCGATAACCGTAATACTCCTTTCTTGCTTCTTCAACAGTTTTAACCGTGGGCATAACCTGCTCCAAGGGTACCGCTGCAAATAGTGCCTCAATGGAGGGGTAAAGATCTACCGACGCAACCAGCTTTTCGGTTTTCTCAATCCCACAAAGCACAACCAAAGTGTCACCCGGTCTGATCTTGCGGTATTTTTCCGTGGCCGCTCTGGTCTCAACTGATTTTACGCCGTCTCTCAGCGCGTCGAAGTTTTTCTTATCAACCGCGCGGAAACGCACTACCCATCTCTTCATAGTTATGCGTCATTAGTGACTCAAGCATACCGCTTTTTCTGGTTAAAAACCATTTATGGAGAACTATTTGTGACACCCTTCAAGAGTTTTGCAAGGAGTCAATATATTTTTCTGCCCGTTCGATAATCAAAGCCTCGTATTTAGGAGTAAGAGAGAGTTTCCCCTTAGCTTGATCGGCCGGTAGCCATTGCAGCTCGTCATGCTCCTGATCCATCATCGAGCTGTTACCACTAATATATCGACAGAGAAAGTAATGGGTAGTTTTATCAATATCCCTATCTTCTTTTTCGCTATGCCAGGCGTCATGGATAGCACCCAGATAAGCAGTAATTGCCACCTCCAAACCTGATTCTTCCCGAATTTCGCGCAGAGCGCACTGTTCTAAAGTTTCTTCGCTAGTGAGGGTGCCTTTGGGTAAGTGCCAGCTATTACCATACTTACCGAACCGCTCACCACGAAACAGTATCGCATAGGTACGCTGTCCATTTTCATCCTTATATACAGCGCCTCCGCTGGAAATATGGAAGGGCCACTCGCGGGTGGAACGGTATTCTTGCACGATCGTTATTGTAGTATTTAATATAACTCGAATATACTACTCTTTCTGGTTAAAAACCAGCTATGGATGATAGATTTTTTTGGAAACGGTTGCGTTTCATCATTTTTTAATATCTATGCTCTACAATAATATAAACTAAGATACGGACGTATGTACTGTGCGAAAGTGTTGATTATTGAGGATGAAAAAGATCTGGCGCATACCTTACGGGACGCACTCTCTTCCGAGCGTCCGTACCCGTATGACAGTCGGATTGCTCTGGATGGTGAGGACGGCTTGAAGCTGGCGCTTAATTGGCGGCCCGATATTATTCTGCTGGATTTGGCACTCCCGAAATTGCACGGACTTTCCATACTGCGAAAGATTCGGTATGAGTTAAGTACAACCAAGATCTGTATTATCAGCGGGCAGGACTCCTTAGAGGATAAACTGGCCGGGTTTCGGGAGGGAAGTGACGATTATTTAGTGAAGCCGTTCTCTTATGACGAGTTAATGGCCCGGATTCGCGCGCT
>JAGWZN010000156.1 GCA_018968785.1 Patescibacteria group bacterium | reverse complement strand
CATTTTGATCTCGATAAACCATTGGACATAGCCGAGTTTGCTAGTATTGCTCCGCTGGATCTGGCACGGGTTATGAACCGTCTTGGTGAACCAGAGCTTATTATCATTGACGAAGCCCAACGCGAGCCCGCGGTTGGCCGGATTGTAAAGTCTTGGTATGACCAGGGGATTAAAGCAAATATTCTTCTGCTTGGTTCCTCGACTCTACAGCTGCTTGATAAAACAGCCGAACCGCTCACCGGGAGAAATAAAAAGATTGGCTTGACGCCCCTTACCCTTATGGAGCGTCTTGAATCTGAATCCTGGTACCGCACAGATCTGACTCAGGCGGATTTTGAAGGTCCATATAAAGACCAGGTACAGGCTATTCTCTTGGAGCATATGATCTATGGCGGTTATCCGCACACTGTTACAACGGCGCAGAAGGAAGCCTACTTGAGAAATCTAGTTGATGACTACCTATTGCGAGACGTACTGCAAATCGGTTCAGTTCGTGAGCCGGATCTAGTTCGCAAACTTCTCATGATGTTGGCCGGGCAAATCGGATGCGAGGTTCGTTCCTCGGAAATTGGCAACCGATTGGGGGTGGATAGAAGGACTATTGAGCGGTACATCGAACTGCTTGAGCAGAGTTATGTGATCTTTTCCTTGCCTTCCTACAGCACAAACCCGCGGACTGAGATCAGCAAGGGAAGGAAATACTTCTTTTGGGACACAGGGGTGCGTAACGCTATTATCGGCAACTTTGACTTAGATCCACTAAGAACCGATATCGGATCCTTATTTGAAAGTGTTATGGTGGCGGAGTTTGCCAAGCTCAATGCCTTACGGGGACATGAATTTGACCTTTATTTTTGGAGGTCCACAACTCAGAGTGAGGTTGACTTAGTTGTCTCAATGGGTGGCAGACTGTATGCCTATGAGGCAAAGTGGTCAAAAGCAAGCGCCTGGGCGGGGCGTGCTTTCTCTGAGCGGTACCAGGCTCCAGTTACAGTGATGAATAAGGATAATATTGTATCGATTGTACGTCAGCTTGTTAAAGATAATAATTAACCAACTCTTCCATGTCTAAAATTACCAAACCGTCTTTACCGGTCATCGATGACCAGGAATTCCTAGAAGATGCTGCCAAGTTTATCAAAGAGGGCCCGCACAAGGAATGGTGGCAGGAAAATCTGGAAGAATACACTGCTTACAAGCAGTTTTTCCAGACGGTATTCGTCGAACCAAAAGAACTGAAGGGCATTTTTCTTTTTCGGGCCACGTACCTGCGATCCGAGAAAGGCCGGCCGATTTGGCGGGAGATTGAGATCGCCGGCAGTCAGACGCTGGAGAAACTGGCCGAGGAGATCATCGATAGCATGGACTGGGATAACGATCACCTGCACGCCTTCCGGCTGGCGCCTCCCGGCACCAAGCGGAGTCAGTATTTCCGCCGGGACTTCGCCATCATGATCGACACCGAGGGGAATGCCGACCAGGAACACCCGGAATACCTAACTAATAAGGTTAAAGTAGCTCAGATTGATTACGAAAAATTCCCGGTTATGCGCTTTGAATTCGATTTTGGTGACAGTCACGAGTTCGATGTTGAAATGCAAAGCGTGCGGCCGTTGGGAAAGAGTGAAAAGATTTCTCAGTTTCCGCGTCTGGTTGACCAGCGTGGCGTAGCGCCGGAGCAGTACCCGGACTGGGACGAAGAGGAAGGGGAAATGTCGCCCGAGGAAGCTGATTTCTTCCAGCGAGTTGCCCAAGATATGGACAATCTGGCTCAAGGGATTGTGTCCCGCCATCACGATGAGCTGCCGGAAACCAAGGAGGGTATTATTAAAATGCGCAAGGATCTGGAGATTATCCTGCGAACCATGCTAAAGGAAGCCAAAAGCAGCTTCACCTTGGAAGATGTTAAGCGGGTCATCTACAATGAGGAGGGCCAGGACAGTCTGACCGAGGCTATCGCCATGTTCGATACCGAAGGTCTGGGCGCAAGCGATCTGGAAAACGTCCTGGAGGTACTGTCCGATGCCTGGAATTACTTCCCGCACAAGGTGCTGGGTGGGAAATCGCCGAAAGAGATGTTGTTAGAGAAGTAGTGTAGGTTGGTGGCCTAATTCCCAGGTTCCGCCGCGTCGGAATATTCCCTTCCAGCTTTCTCTCCTTTTTATAGCGACGGAATATTCGGCTCTAACCTGGGAGCGCTGATATTACTATGCAATTACGAGTAACCGGCAAAAACGTGGAGGTTTTTAGCCTGGTTTAAACCTGTAGACTAGCCGTAAGTAATGTCTTTTGGCATTACTTACACATGAAACAACGAGGATTCCGGTACTGCTCCACGTGCGGTACCAAGCTGCA
>JAGWZN010000009.1 GCA_018968785.1 Patescibacteria group bacterium | reverse complement strand
ATGGGCGATGGCGGTTTTGCCAATACCACGACCGATAACACCGGTAACTTTACGCTGCGCTTAGCCTCTTCCGGCAATGTTTTCGTCGGCATTATGCCGCCCTTTCAGCAGCCTCCGCCACCAAATAACCAACAGCAACCGTCTCCTACCCCCACCCCGACCCCGGCATCCACTGATTTCGCGGCCGTTTCTCGCCAGACCGCTTTCGTGAAAGACGCTGCCACCCCCGAGACGATCGCGTTAGGAGTTATTGAAGTACAGAAAGCTACCGCCACAGTCACCGGTAAACTGCTTAATCCGGACGGTAGCGGAGCTATGGGCGGCGCCGGCTTAATGAACGCCAGCGACCACTCCATGCAACCGCTCTTTATTCAACAGGACGGTTCTTTTACCGCCAAACTGATTCCCGGAACATATACCTTGAGCAGCTTCGATCCGACCGGCGCCTACTCAATGCCAAGCAATACCACCTTCACTATTAAAGAAGGCAGCAACCAATTGCCCTCCATTACCAAGATTGCCAACACTGGCGTGGTCACGGTTAAGGCGGAACGAACCGATAACGGTCAGGGCATTCCTAATGTCCAGGCCATGGTCTTTTCCAAGTCCGGACAGGATCAGCCGCCTTATTTCGCCACTACTGATAGCAATGGCGTCGCTCATGTTAAAGTTCCGGCCGGTTTCCAGGGAATGGCCGGCGTGATGCCGGGTGGCAATTTTGGCGGCGGCCCACAAGGCGGCGGTAGCGGCGGTCCGCAGGCTATGCTCCCCTACGTGATGGCTTTACTGGGAGTAGACAAGGTAATGGCGCAGACTAATCCGACTCCTCCTCCCGGAGGCAGCTCTGACATCAACCAACTGGTACCAGTAACCGGTATGCAGGAGGTTTCCGCCGGCGACAGTATTGTTGCTAAATTCGCCAAAGCTAATACTCAGGTTAACATCCGCACAGTGGACAGTAACGGCAATCTGGTTACCCAAGGCGCCTTTGTTGATGCCGCGCTACAAAGCGGCACCTTCCCCGTCCACTTTGGTGGCCCGACCGCTGGCGGTATCGGCCAAATCTATGTGGTAAGCGGTACGGTTAAATTCCAGGTAATGACACCGCCGGACTCACCGTATGGCGGCGTTGCCAAGACAGTAGACATTACCACGAACGGTCAATCAGTTGACTTAGTACTGGCTCAGAAGACTGTTACCGTAACCGGTAGCGTCTTAAACGCTTCGGATAATAACGCGGTTATTAAAGATCCGAGTTTAAATATTCAGGTCGGGGCTTTCGGCGACGGCGCTTTTAGCGTCGGTAAATACGATCCGGCCACCGGTACCTATTCGGTGAAAATCCTGCCGGGCACACCGATGCGGGTTGGCGTAGCTGCCGGCGATCCGAGTCAGCCGACTAAGGGCGGGTTTATCCCCAATATTAATCCTAAACCGGTAAGTGGAACCGACGGGCAAACGGTCAGTCTGGATGTTAGCTTAGCGAAAGTCGACGCCACTATTTCCGGTAAAGTCACCGATAATACCGGCGCGCCGGTAGAAGGATTGTCTGTAGTAGCCGATCCCGGTCTCGCCGCTCTGGTTTCGGCCGCCGGTGTCGATGTCGGTCCGGGTCACGGTCCGGATAAAGGTCCCCAGTTTAGCTTTAATGACGTAACCGACGCGAACGGCAACTTCAGTATTCCGGTGACCGCCGGTACCTATAACTTGTTGGTTAACGACCACAGCAGCAATTTGTATATGTCTTCAGTGGTACAGGCAACGGTTACTTCCGGCCAGACAGTATCGGGTAAGAACATCCAGCTCACGAAAGCCGACGCCACCATTAAGGTCAGCGCGGTGGATTCCACCGGCAAGGCCTTAACCGGCGCCTATGTGCATATCTTCGATGACCTGGGTAATATCTCCTTAAATCTGCCAGTAGACGGTAGCGGCGCTGCCACAGCTGATGTTCCAGCCGGCACTTACACCTTCCAAGCCGGAAAAGATGATATTAACAGTGGCGCGGCCCAGAAGAGTCCGTTCGCGAAAGTGTTGGCCGAGGCGAATAAAACCGTTTCGGTAACGGCGCAAACCTCCACTGAAACCGGCGCTTTGGCCGCACCGATTACTACCAGCGTTAGCACTTCCTCATCTACCGTAGTACCGATCATGAATGGAAGTGTTACAACTGCTTCGATTTCTATTCCGTCCGGCGCCCTTTCCAGCAGTTCCGGTCAGAACGGAAATAATAGCGGCAATCCGATTCTCGCGATGACCCCGATTAAGGCTGAGCTGCCGCAAACCAAGGCCGATACCGCCTTTACCGGCGTACAGATCACCGCCAGCGACGCCAGCGGTAACAGCATTACCAGCCTGAGCGGCTCGGTAACCGGCCAGGTTAAGGTGAATCCGAGTGATTTGCCGGCCGGCCTGGATCCGTCCAACCTGACCGTGAAGTCCTACAATAGCACAACCGGACAGTGGGAAGCGGTACAAGCCTCCTCGGTCGATACCACAAAAGATTCTAACGGCGATTATACGGTCAGCTTCCAGACAAACCACTTTACTACCTTCGCCGTGGTTGCCTCGACCGATACCACCGCGCCGGACGCGCCGACAAACATCTCGGCTACCGATAAAGGTACCGGCGGCACGATCAATCTATCCTGGACAAATCCGACCAGCAGCAACCTTGCCGGAATTGATATTTACCGCTCCACTACCGCCGGCAGCCTCGGCACTAAGGTATATAGCTCGATTAGCGGCACCAGTAAAGATGATACCGGCTTAACCAACGGTACCGCCTATTATTACACGGTACGGGCGGTAGGCACCAACGGTATTGAATCCACCAACACCACGCAAGTTTCGGCAACGCCTACGTTAGCCGGCAGCACACCGAAAACCGGCGATCTTGGCTGGTGGCAAAGTCTAAAACAACGGGTAGAAGCGGATCTGCTTTCCCTGGTTCCCTAGCAGATGAAACAGTTTCAGCGGTTGCGAACCTGGCTGAAGAATCAGCCCATTTCCCTGCCTCTCTTCGGAGGGGCAGGGTTGGTGCTGATTATCGCGGTGGGTATTATCTGGCACACCCGGGCAAACACTCCCACCGTTTCTCCCACACCGCACTACGCGGTATCTCTAGCCACCCCGGTGCCGCCACCTCCCCGTCCGTCAGTAACGCCACAGGTTGTCCAGCAACACGCCAACTATCACCCGATCGATACCGGCTATATTCTGGAGATTGACAAATTAAAAGTGAAGGTGCCGATCATTATTAATGTGGTAGGAACCGACCAGAAACAGTACCTGGCCGCGTTAGATAAGGGCGTCGCCCATTATAAAGGCACGCCGCCGCCCGGAGAAGGCGGTAACAGCTACATCTTTGGCCACTCCTCATACTATTACAGTATTCCGTACGCCACCGTTTTCGCTCATCTGAATCAGCTCAAGATTGGCGATCGGTTCGTAATTGTACATGAGAAAACGACGTATACATATAAGGTTATTAACAGCCAAATTATTGCCGCCAACGACTTTCAGGGGCTAGCGGAATCAAAAACCGAAATGGTCAGCCTATCCACATGTTGGCCGCCCGGTACCTTGGATAAACGGTATCTGGTTCAAGCCAAACGGGTCAGCTAACCCGTCGGTCGTAATTATTTCTTTTTAAATACATCGCCGGGAGACCAGGGCGTACCCAACCAGCGTAGCACCCAATAATCCAGTCCCAGAAAGCCGGCAACCCTCCAAGCCAGAATTAAGAACAGCTCCAGTATAAATAACAGCGGATTGGTACTGACCGCGCCGGCAAATAGGTAATTCATGTTCATAAAGGCGCCAAAGAACGCGGCAATACCGGTAAATAGTCCCAAAATAAGAGCAATACCTACCAATACTTCGCCATACGCCACCAACCAGGAAAAAGTAGCGGCATGCGGCATCACCACGTTTTTTAACCAGTCACCGTACCAGGAAGAGACATCCGGATGGGCGCCGGCCGTCTTTTTCAAGGCGCCGGCCAAGAAACCCTTCAAGGCGCCTCCCGCAGTCGGACCAACCCAGGCCGCGCTACTCACCTTTTCCCACCCCGCGTCCAACCACTGCCAACCGACGTACAGCCGGACCAGCAGCCAAAACCAGGAAGTGCGGACATCGCCAAACACAAAGGTCGATAGTATCGGTTCCGGAATCCGCGTGACCACGCCTCCGGAATTCGTATCTTTTTTCATTGCCCCTCTTTTAACGTATAAAATACTCTGCTGTTACCAGTGTGAAGGAGTGTCCTACCGATTCGCAGTGATATTTATCACCAAAAGACGTATAATATCGGTAAACATAGGATAAGAAATGGCTACCGCAGATGATAAAATCCAAAGCCGCTTCCGAATATTCTTTCAGAACGGAACTACCTGTATCTATAAAAAAGGGGAGGTTATTGTCGCGGCAGAGCGGGAGCCGGCCGGAGTGTATTTGATTGAAAGCGGTTATATCACCGTTTATTCCCTGACTAACCAGGGTGAAGAAAAGGTGCGGATTATTTACAAGCGGGGCGAACTGTTTCCGTTTATCTGGGTTTTTCGAGGCTCACTGCGGCCAGTGTACTACCAGGCTATGACCGATGTCCGATTAAAGCGGGTGCGGCGGACCGCTTTTCTGGATTTTATCCGGCAGGATGCCGATCTGCTCTCCCATGCTTTGGAGAGAACCGTTTCGGTACTGGCCGCCTACGCCGATCGGGTTGATAATCTCGGTCGTACCGACGCGTACAGCCGGGTGATTCATCGGCTGCTCACCTTGGCCGACCGGTTCGGCCGGCCTGCCGGCACCCGTGTCACGATTCCCGTACCGCTCACTCACCATGATATCGCCAATTCAACCAATATGACCCGGGAAACCGCCAGCCGTCAACTGGAACGACTGCAAAAAGAGAAGCTCATCACTTACCGGAACCGGCGCCTTGTGCTGACCGACCTCGAAAAGCTGCGCGACAAACTGTAGGCACGGCCTCAGACACTACAAACTGCTGCCAATCTCCCAAAACCCGGCCACAATTAAAATGATGCCAATAATCCGCCAGGCGGTGTACGACCCGCCCGGTCCCAGGTACCGCTCCGCCCAATCCAGATGACCAAAAAACCGGACAATCCAAAACACCCGCAGCTCAACATAAAACCCGGCGGCAATCGCAATAAGCGCATACAGTATCGTCATACTCTCAGTATACAGCGGACAACGGATTTACGGTAGAATATCCATATGGACTCTTTCACCTATTCCTGGTATCTCCGTGGCCTGGTTTTTGCGGCAGAAATTTTGTTAGCGACCAGTCTGGTCCATTGGATCCGCAGCTCTTTGCGAGGCTATCCGGAGCCGTGGAGTTTTTTTCTCAAGATTATCAGCTATGGTGGGGCTGCCGCCCTCATCTCCGCCTGGATTGAGATAAAGTACTCCTTTAATCTGAGCAGTCTGCAGCAGACCGCGCCCGAGTTAGTCAACCGGTACGGCACCTGGTTCAGCCTGCTGAATAATCTGTCAGCCAGCGCTATTGAAGAGTTAGCGAAGTATGTGGTCGCAATTTTTACCATTTACAGCGCCCGACACATTCACAAACTGAGCGACGCCATTGTCTATATGATCCTTATCGGCATTGGCTTTTCGCTGGTAGAAGATTTGGTATATTCGCTGGCACCGGATGTGTACACTCCCTATCGGATTCTCAGCTTTTTCCTACACTCCGGAACCAGCGCGATAATCGGTTTCGCGCTGGGGCGGAGCCTTTCCGGTTTGGCTCATCGGTTTGAAATGATCTGGTCAATGTTGGGCGCTATCGGTTTGCATGCCGCGTATAATCTGTCAGTTACTCTCCAGGACGGTCAACTTTCGTTTATTCTGACTGTTTTGATTGTGATATATATCACACTGCAGATATTTGTCCTGTTTCGACTGGCTGTTTTGGAGGAGTATCGACTGGGTCACCGGTTTGCCGGTCAGACAACGCAACGGCTGCTGAATTTATAGCGTTCATCATCTCGGTTATGTCAGCTGCTTAATGGCCGGCTGCTGTTTACTCATTCGTAGAATAACGTTCAATAAATTCGCCTCCTTGAGGAGGACCTCATATCTTGCCTCTTCTTCCAGATACTCAAGCCCCGGCTTCAGTTCGAGGATATAAAGAATAGCGGCGTACAGGTCAAGCAGATATTCTCGAATTAATCCTTCTCGCTTATGCGTGTCCTTTGTGTGTATCACATCCTCCGGCAAAGCTCTGCCTGTACAAGTAAGAAATCCTGAGATAATTTGCGAAAAATCATACTGTCCTTTCATAATTTCTCGCTGAAACCCATCAATCTGTACCTCTAAATCTCTCAGTTCGGCAAGTGACATCTTCCCTCTCTCACCCGCTAATTCGGCATTTTTCAGATTTTGCGCCTTGGTCCGACGGATAGGTGTTGGTGGCGTACTGTCGGCAGTCGTTCCCGCCGCGGAACCAGCCTGCTCAAGCCAAATAGGAAGGGGCTGATGAAATCCCGGTTCTGTCATACTACTTTCTTATGATGTCCCTACAGTAACAGATTTTATTAGAAAGTAGTATACCTGATACAAGTTGGTATAATAAGCCTAAAACTCATTTAGATTATTATGGAACAACCGGTTGTCTCAATTGTCATTCGCGCCTTAAATGAAGCCCAGCCGCTGGATGAGCTGCTCTCGGCAATCCGGGCTCAGCGCGGTATTAAGCCGGATGAGGTTGAGGTCATCGTGGTTGATAACCAATCGACTGACAACACGCCGGAGGTGGCCCGGTCTCATGCCGCCCAGGTTATTACGCTACAGCGCGACCAGTTCAGCTATCCAAAATCAATGAACTTAGGAGTTGGCGCCTGCCACGCTCCGATTGTCGTGCTTACCGTCGGCCATGCCCTGCCGATCGGCCCGGACTGGTTGGCCAGCATTCTCCCCTATTTCCGGGATCCGAAAGTGGCCGGAGTATTCGGTCCGGTCCTGCCCAATAAACGGTATGGAATGTTCGAATGGTTTATGTACATGCAAAACTATTGGCGCTGCCGCCTCCGCAACCCCCGGTATCTGCGCCGCGCCGGAACCGGCGTATTTGGAGCCACCAATATCGCCTTACGCAAGGAGTTATGGGAGGCGCATCCGTTTGATGAGCAGTACGGGCTAGGCGGTGAGGATACCCATTGGGCTGAATGGGCGTTTCAACAAGGGTATCAGATCGTTCGGGAGTGCGGATTTACTGTCCGCCATTCGCACGGCCTGTCATTTTTAAGATATCTGACTCAAATCCGTTACTGGCATCGCCTCAGCCAACCGACCACCTTTACCAGAAAAGCACTTAAATACCGTCAAGATATTGATTGGCAATGAAAACTTCTTCTCTCACACCAGGATCAGCTCCGAATTTAGACGCCGATCGGGCGATCCAGCTGATGCGGGAGCTGGAACCGGTTTTTATACGGGCGGCAGATCGGGCATGCGAGCTGCAGGCCGATGCCAAATCCAGCCATAAAAACGACGGCGGCTATATTGAAATCGAAATTGTGACTACCGCCGACTTGGCGGTACAGGAAATGATACTGACCGCCCTGCTATCAACTGAGCTGGCCGGTTGCCGGCTTCTGGCCGAAGAAGATACTCCGGCCGCCAAGCGGTTCAACCCCGCTTCCCATCTGTATCTGACCGTTGATCCGATTGATGGCACCTCGCACTACGCCCAAGGTCAACCGTACTTTTCAACCATTATTGGCCTCCGTTCGAATACCGAGCTGCTGTACACCTTTTACCACTTTCCCCGGTTCGGTTGGACCCATCGGATGATTAGGAACCGCTACGAGGTTTCGGGCCAGCTTCCGGCAATCGAACTGCCCGATGTCGCCCGGAACGCGGTTATTTACAGCTTTGGCGATCGGCTGATCGAAGATACCGATCCGGCCGCCCAGGCGCTGCGGGAAACGGGACTGCACCTTATTCGCAAAAGAGATCTGGCGCCAAATATCCTGGCCGGCTCCACCGCTCTTTTCCTGGCTGGCCGTGTGGCCGGTTTGTACGGCCCCAATCCGCTCGTGTATGACGGGCTGGTCGGTTTACATTACGCCCAAACCCAAGGTTTTCCGATTTATACCAAGGGTCCCTCCGGGCCGTTGGACTATTCTCAGATTGTTGACTGTCCGACCGGTTGTTATCATCCCGGGTATTTTATGGCGCTAGCGAGAACTGAGAATTCCTAATGGACACCTAGCCACGCTGCCACAATCACCACCGGCAATCTTAATCCAAATTCGGCTATAAGTGCTATAATCTAAGCATGAGCAACAATGAGCAAGGCAGTCAGACCCCAACAAGTGACCTGGTGGGTGCATTAACCACCCCGCTTACACCACCGCCTGCGCCCTTAGCAGGTCAGGCAGAGCAACTTACCGAATATGAGCAGTCGCTACCCTACCGGTATGAGCGTACTTATAATCGGGAGGAAGCGGAGTTTGTAGAGCATAGAATGCCCATGATACGCATTGTTGGCGAGGGAACGCTGCCTCGAACCGATGAGGATATACTAAACTTCATCCGGCAGCAAAAAGAAATGCAAAACTGGTTCACGATGGATTACTGGCGCAAGAAGGGCAAACCAGAGGAACAGGTTGAGCTGAACGTAGATGGGCAGAACATCTCGGTTTTCAATTACTGCAAGAAGACTCCCCTAACCGAAGAACATATTGCCCAGCTTGAACGGGTTTACGGCAGGTTAGCCCAGCACTTCCCCGAAGCCCTACGCAACATCCGCTACTTCCTCATCAACAATGTACAGACACCATCACTACTTGGTGACCCTGAACGTTATCCAACTAACGGTTCAGCAATGGCTAGATTGCAGGCATTCCAATTGTTCCCTAGAGGCACGGGCTTAATGCCTCACCGTATTCAAGCAGCATCAAATTTCGAGGGAACAGTAGCCCACGAAACCACTCATCTCATCCAGGAGAAGTTCGACAAGCCTTGGTCAGAACGCTACCGTTGGGAACAGTGCATGAACTTCCCAGACGAGTGGGAGATGCGTGATTCTCCTGATGGCACACGTAAAGTGTTCTACAACAAATCTACTGGTGAGATGGCACCGCAATTTGAATTCCCGCTTCAACCCGAAGAATGCGTCACCGAATATGCCAAGCTTAATATGCACGAAGACATCTGTGAAAGCATGGTTGCCTACCTATGCGACCCCGACAGGTTACGGCTAGTTTCGCCAGGTAAGTACGAAATTCTAGAGCGGCTTGACCAGAAGCGTGAAAGCGTAACAGTTGCTTCTGAAGTAGTGCCAAAAGAACAGGTTAACATTCCTCGGCCTGAACCTACAACCATAAAGTATTATATCGTCGAACCAGAGGAAGAAGCTGCATAAGCAGTACGTTTCCGGTCGGTTTCCGGCACGGTAACCAGCAAAATGGATATACCAAATCTAACACTTGCAGTTCCAAGCCCAGGAAAACGAGCTAACCACCGCATTGGCTAACGCCGAAGGACAAACGGCCAGGAATATGGTAAACGAGCGCATCGAGAGGGAATTGCCAGAAATCCGGCTCAAGCAAAACCTCGCAACGGAGGATTTGACAGCCGTGAAAGATCACCTGGACAAACTGAGGCGGACTAAGATGAGCTATGAGGAGTTTGCCGAGCTAATGAAGGAACTGCCACAGAAGTTCAAAGCGATTCGAGAAAACGGCGACATCGTTCGCATGAATACCGTCATGACGGCAATCTTCTCGAACCTCCCCGTTACAGATAAAAAAGTAACCGGCCACAGGTTCGCTGAACCATATGAGCGGTTACTTTCTATCTCACCATCCAATTTGGTGGGCGTGCCTGGAATCGAACCAGGGACCTTTACATTATCAGTGTAACGCTCTAACCGGCTGAGCTACACGCCCTCAATACTTTCTAACAATGCCCGAATTGCCATCATAATCTTTCGCTTTTTATAAACACCTAATACACATACACTACAAGTCCCATGCCTAAATGATTCTTTGTAACAGAAACTTGAACTCTTGAGCTTACGTATAGATGTTTTATAAAGCTGTGTAGATAAGTATCCAAAAACAGCTGAAGCCAGGTAATAAAAAATTTAAGAACCTTAATGTCGGTATTGGCTAGAACAAGGCGAGTATCGTTCTTTTTATCTCCTTCTGCTAAATACAGTGCCAATCCAGCAATATAAAGAGATTCTTTGGATAGAGGAGATAAACGCTTTTTCTCCTCCAGATATATTGTCTGTTTTTCCCGTTCTTTGGCTTGCCGCTGAATTTTTCGGTACTTCTCCCTTCCAACTTCCCCCTTACGCCAAGCTAGCTTTCTAATACCAGCAATTTCCTCTAAATTAAGTGGGTAATCTTTTAACCAGTAACTTAATGTGCTTTTAGGCACACCAATCCTCGTTCTTATCTCAGCCGAGCTAAAATGATGATTAACTCGCAAAGAAATTGCTTGTGCTCGTAATTCGGCATTCATAACGGCAGGGAATTATTCAAACGTTGAGTTGTAAAACTACACCTTCAATAATAAAATCTACAGCATATTTACTTTAGCAGAAAAAACATCAGATGTGAAATAGGCTGAGGCAACAAAAAAGAACAGAATTGCTCTGCTTTTTTGTTGCATTTGAAAAATATACGCTTAATGTTGCAGTGAACGTCATCGCACGAATGTGCGATCGACCTTGTCGCTCGGAGTATCGGGTGTTGATTGCTCAACCCCAACCGATTGACATGTCCTTAGAAAGGAGGTGGTCCATCCGCACCTTCCGGTACGGATACCTTGTTACGACTTAACCCTGATCATCGAACTCGCCGTAGTCACTTGTTAGTGCCTTCGGGCGCTCCCGACTTTCGTGATTTGACGGGCGGTGATTTGGCTTTGGTAGCCTCAATCCAACCCCACTGGACGTGCGCTTCTAACGCATCCAGCGAGTCCTTCTGCCGTATTTCTAGAATCCTCTGCACACCTTCAGCTGTTCAATACTCCTTGCGGCGTATCATATCAGCCACTACACAGAACTTTTGAAACTGAAAACGTTTCTTAGCTCTGAGCGGATGTTGAATAACGATGTAATTTGGATCTAGCGACATAAGGTTTCTCCCTTCCTCTACATTTTACCGAACAAAATACGATAATGCAAGAGTACTATGGAGTCAGCTGACTTCCTAGAAACTAGCTCTACAAAGAGCGATTACTACTTCGCTTCTAGGATCTCCCTGGGTCATTGATCAGGCTATTTCCGACATTCCTCTTCCGGCTGGGTGTTATCGCTTCCCTTGTGTACACGCAAGGTCACGACGCCGTTTAATGAAGAAGACTACCGTTTGCATAAGGACCCTTCAGACGCTCCCTTACGGGATACGTCCTGTCCGCTGCTATCCGCTTGTTCAGGGCGGAAGTGGACTGAGAGACTGTGAAGAGGAATCTGTCCCATGCTGCACGCTCTCAAGTTTGGCTGCAAGATATTCAAGTTTCCTCAACTTTCACATCTTTCGCTCAAACTCGAGAACGTTCGCTGATAAAAAATTCCTCTTCACAGTCTCTGCACCACTTAGTCTGAAAAACTGCCAGGCGCATTTAATTTGTACAAGACCTGAGAACGTATTCACGGCCGTATGGCTGACCGGCCGTTACTAGCGATTCCGGCTTCATGGAGGCGAGTTGCAGCCTCCAATCCGAACTGGGGGAAGGTTTGGTGGGATTAGCTCCGCCTCACGGCTTGGCAACCCATTGTTACTTCCCATTGTAGCGCGTGTGTCGCCCAAGGCGTAAGAGCCACGCTGATTTGACGTCGTCCCCACCTTCCTCCCCATTAACTGGGGCGGTTTCCTGTGAAAAATACAACACAGGATAGGGGTTGCGCTCGTTTACCGACTGAACGGGACACTTCACAGCACGAGCTGACGACAACCGTGCAGCACCTGTCATCTGGTTCCTTGCGGCACATCCCTGTTTCCAGGGACTTCCAGAGATGTCAAGCCTTGGTAAGGTTCTTCGCTTAGTATCGAATTAAACCACACGCTCCACCGCTTGTGCAGGTCCCCGTCAATTCCTTTGAGTTTTAAGCTTGCGCTCGTACTCCCCAGGCGGCCAACTTAACGCGTTAGCTTCGCTCCAAAGGAGGGTCGATACTCCCCAAGAGCTAGTTGGCATCGTTTACGGCGTGGAATACGGGGGTATCTAATCCCCATCTCTCCCCACGCTTTCGCATCTCAGTGTCAGAAAAGACCCAGTAAGCTGCCTTCGCCATTGGTGTTCCTTTAGATATCTACGGATTTCACCCCTACACCTAAAGTTCCGCTTACCCCTGTCTTCCTCAAGTCAGGCAGTATGGACAACATTCCCGATGTTAAGCATCGGTCTTTAATCGTCCACTTACCAAACCACCTACATGCTCTTTACGCCCAGTGATTCCGGAC
>JAGWZN010000155.1 GCA_018968785.1 Patescibacteria group bacterium | reverse complement strand
GGGGTGGTGGATACATTCATCTCGGTTCTTGGTCCGGCGCTATCGAAACTCTGTCTCAGGCTCTGCGGGAGAAGTATATTAACGCCCTCGGAACCCAGGACGTCGCTCGAATCGGTAAAATGTACGCCGCTGACCCAGACTGGGCCCGCAAGGTCTCGATGTATATGAACCAAATCGGGAACTTCCCGTTCTAACTGAAGCCGCCTCTGGGCGGCTTCTTTTTATGGCACTTATCCCTTGACAACAAGTAAATAACCTGGTAAACTAAGGATTGTGAATACCAAATTTACCTTCTCACAGTTCCTAATTCGCTTTCCTAATGATGATTCTTGCCTGGAAGAAATCAAGCAACTCCGATACCCAGAAGGTTCTCTCTGTTCCAAATGTCATAAGAAAACTAATTTTTACAAGGTTAAAGGTCGTACCGCCTACGCCTGCCAATTCTGCGGTGCCCATATCTACCCTTTAGCTAAAACGATCTTTGATAAGACTTCTACTCCACTACGATTGTGGTTTTACGCTATGTACCTAATGGTTCAGACTCGGGCTGGAATCTCCGCTAAACAGCTTCAGAGAGAGCTTGGGGTGACCTACAAGACCGCTTGGCGAATGTTTAAGCAAATTAGAGCTTTGATGGCCGATACTTCCGGTACGCCCCTGACAGGCACAGTTGAGGTAGATGAAACTTTTATCGGTGGAAAGGGTAAGAACAGGGCTTACGAACACAGGCTAAATCTGGAGAATGAAGATAAAGAGATCCTAATGGGTATGGTTGAGAGGGGTGGAAAAGTTTATCTCAAGCATATCCCTAATACGGGTAAATGGACGCTCCTAGATCAGATTAAAGCTAATGTTGATCCGAAAGCTAAAATCTATACCGACCAATATGGTGGATATACCCATCTCTCTAGATTAGGTTACGAACACGATTATGTTTTGCACCGAGATATGCAGTTTACGAAAGGGATTGTCCACACTCAGAATATCGAGAGTTTCTGGAGCGGTCTGAAAAGAGGGATTACCGGAGTATATCGGGTCGTTTCTAAGAAATACCTGCAAGCCTACGCTGATGAGTACGCCTGGAGATACAATAATCGTAAGTTTGAGGGGAAAATGTTTAACAGGTTACTAGAGCAGGTGCCAGAGGTTAGGGTTTTACCGGCGACGAAGCTCGCTTAAGGAGCTTGTCGAAATCTTCTTTAGCGCCCGTCCGACCGATCGAGTGTCTCGAAAGTCCTATCCTTCGCCTGGACGATCGCTTTTTCCGCTGAATGCCTTTTTCCTTTAACATTGATTTTTAATGCCTCATGTACCTGCTCAAGAGTAAATCCGTATCCTCTGACTAGAGTTCTAATCAGAGAACTTTGAGCGGCTTTATTATATTTTACATTTCTGGGGACAATTATGTTTGGTTTTCTGGTTATTAATAAATCTGGTTTTATTGTGGGGTGATGAAGCTTATGGCCGTGGTTTGCAGTTCCCTTGTCCTCAAAACCAAGCTTAGTGCTGATACAAGCTTGAACAAACTCCTCTGGAGTAAAGTCCTTAACTTGCCAGCTAACCATCTCAAACCAGAGCCGCCGCCCCTACTTGGGGTGCCCTCTCCAATGTAATTGTCGTTGGTTTGGGGCTTTCCATTAAAGATTCTAAATCGTTCATTCCATATTGCAGAAGCCCACGCTTATGAAGTTCCCTGGGAACATCAAAATATTCAAAGACGGCGTCCTTGAAATTCTTACTGGCCTCTTTGATGTCTGCACCAGCGGCAAAACAGCCCAAAAGATCGGGCGATTCTACCCAATAGCCTTTTCCGTCATCGTCCGGGGAGAAAATAACCATTACTGGCATAGCAGATAGCATTTCCATTAATTGTTCCGGCACAAGAAACCACCCCTCGCTATAAAAAACTTACTATCTAAGAACCTACTTCAGTATAACAAAAAAGTCAATATACTTGCTCTCAAGGTATTTCTGTAATGCCAAAAAAGCAAAAGACCCCTTGCGGGGCCCTTTGCACAGACATCGAGTTGTTCGTTGGAACGAACATCAGGATCTGAACTAACTTAAGTATATATCAAATATCTTGTTATTAGTCAAACCGTGCCACCCCCGGGAGGACTCGAACCTCCAGCCACTAAGTTCAGATCCTAGCGTTCTATCCATTGAACTACGGGGGCATACCTTAGGCAGGTATTTTCGCATTTCTAATTTAATAGAACCACAACCAGGGTAGCTAGTCAACTACTTGTTCTGTTGGTATAGGTGCCCTTTTTATCCCTTGACGGAAATAGACAATCGAGCTAGTATTCAAAATTGTGCGTCAGAGGGCAGTCGCAAATTCCCTGACTTCCTTTTGACACAAAAA
>JAGWZN010000154.1 GCA_018968785.1 Patescibacteria group bacterium | reverse complement strand
CCTTGAGCTTATTTTCTAGGTAGCTCTAGGGTAGTATGCGTTCTTTTGTTGTGTCAAATCTGTTGCGACGAAAAGTGTAGTGCGGTCAGCTGCTTCGATTGCTTGACGGTATGCAACCTGATTTGATACTGTTGTCTCTTATGAATCGAATATATCTTACTCCTTCCACTACGCGAGCCGGCGTAAAAGCCGCTATCGCGGTACTGCAAGCCGGTGGGCTCGTTATTTACCCGACGGAAACGGTGTATGGCGCCGGGGTGGATGCCACCAATCCGCAAGCGGTCAGCCGGTTGCTGGCGTATAAAAAACGGCCGGCCGGCATGGCTATTTCGGTATTGGAGTATTCTAAAGAGTCCGCCTTAGAAATAGCCGAGTTGAACGAAGCCGCTCATACTTTGTATGATTCTTTCTTACCAGGACCGTTGACGGTTATTTCCCAGAGTAAACAGAAGATAGATCTCCGACTGGAATCGGAATTGGGCACGGTCGGGATCCGTATTTCGTCTCATCCGGTGGCGCAACAGATGGCACGGCGGTACGGAAAGCCGATCACCGCTACTTCCGCGAACGCCTCCGGCAAGGCTCGGCCGTATCGGATTGACTCCTTACTTGCTGATCTGTCGCCCAAACAACGGGATCTGATTGATTTAATTCTCGACGCGGGCGAACTGCCTCGGGTTGAACCGTCAACCGTGATCGATACGACCCGGGAAGTCCAAACTGTATACCGGGCTGGCGCGCAGTTCCATTCGGTGAGCCGGAGTGAGCTTAGCTACTCTGAAGATCATACACGGAAAATTGCCGAAGAGCTTGCCGTTTCATTTCTGCATGTGCTTTCGGAAAAGCCGCTTATCTTCGTTTTAGAAGGAGAGATGGGAGCCGGCAAGACCTGTTTCGCCCAAGGCGTGGCGGCGGCGCTTGGCGTGAGGTCGATTGTCTCCTCCCCGACCTTCACCTTGATGAAAGAGTATGAAGGACGCATAAAAAATCATACTGTGCGGTTTATTCATCTGGATTGCTGGAGAGTACCGGAGATCCGTCCGGAAGAACTGGAATTGGAGCGGTACTTGAAGCCATATACCGTCATATGTATTGAGTGGGCGCCTCCGCTCCTCCCCTTTTTCCGGCAACATCGGCAGGATATCGTAATTGAGCGTATCGTAATAGAAGAGGGTGAAAATGACAGCCGGATTATTAAATATCTCGGCGCATGATTATACTGAGTATCGATACCAGTTGCGATGATACCTCTGCCGCTGTTACTGATGACGCCCATGTGTTGAGCAATGTGATCTCCTCCCAGGTGCGCTATCATAAGAAATACGGGGGCGTTGTTCCCTTTCTTGCCCAACGGTTGCACCGTGAGCGGATCCGTTCGGTTATTCAGCTGGCGCTTTCCCGATCGCGGGTCAGTTGGAATGAGATTGAAGCGGTCGCGGTGACCTATGGGCCGGGTCTGGCGCCGGCTCTGGAAGTGGGCATTGCCACAACTAAAGAGCTGGCCCGGGAGCGACAGTTGCCGGTGTATGCCGTAAACCATATGGCCGGGCATATCGCCAGTTGTTTTGCCGTTTTGGGAACACGTCCGCGCGATATTCGCCTGCCGGCGCTGGCGCTTCTGGTTTCCGGAGGACATACTGAACTGGTCTTGGTGAAGGACGAGTTTCGTTTAGAAGTGTTGGGTGAGACTCTGGATGACGCGCTGGGAGAGGCGTACGATAAGCTGGCTAAGATGCTGAACCTCGGCTACCCGGGCGGACCGGTTGTGGCAACACTGGCGGAGCGCGGCAACTCGACTCTTTATAATCTGCCGGTGCCAATGCAGAAGAGCGGCGATCTGAACTTCAGTTATTCCGGACTGAAAAACGCGGTCAGGCTGCTAATAAATAACCTGAAGGAGCTGTCCGGCACGCCGATCCTTAACCAGCAACAGATACAAGATATCTGCGCCGGGTTTGAACGGGTTGCCCATCAATCGGTAGTGGAAAAGGTTGAGATGGCGGCACGGCTGCATCCTGAAATAAAAAGTCTGTTGATGGCGGGCGGTGTGGCAGCTAACACCGCGCTGCGGGCAAGGCTGCGCCGGGTGAGCCGGCAATACGGTCTGGCATTTTATACGCCTTCTAACCAAAAACTGTGTACTGATAACGCGGCGATGATTGGTGTGGCGGCCTATCTGGGAAGGGTGGCCGGTCAGTCTCCGGTCGCGCTGGAAACGCTGGATCGGATGCCGGGATTGCATTTATAGCTTGTGCCAGATAAACCCCAGGTTTTTAAACCTGGAGATGCATGGCTCCCCCGAGGGTAGCGGAGGTGGTGAAAAACCCACTCCTTTTTTAATGCTCAGGGGTTTGGCCCGGAGTGGTTAATAATCTTTACGAAATCCGGTA
>JAGWZN010000153.1 GCA_018968785.1 Patescibacteria group bacterium | reverse complement strand
CAGGAAATACGTGCTCTACCAAGAAAAGGAAGATACCGGACAAGCGCAGCTTGCCCTGTATGATACTACGGACGTAAGTCCGTAGAGATTCATTAAAGGTATGTTTAGGTCAGGGTTTGCGATTTTTATCTGTTCTTGAAGTAATTGAGAAAGGCTGGTCTTGCCGGAGCCGGGAACACCATAGATGTAAAAGCTTTGATTCATTCGGCTAGTCATGCTCGCGTAGTTTTAGACTTAGCTCTTTCCAGGTTATTATTTCTGCCCAGTTGGTAAGTGGTGAATGGTTGGCAAGGTATTCTTTCTCACAGTCGTCGCCAGAATAAGGGTCAGTACCTTCGTAAAGCATATAGACGCGGTATCCCCTGAATGTTAGTTCCTGGGCTGTACATAGCACGCAGCAGTCCATGGTTAGACCAATCAGTACCACTTCTTCCGATTCTTCCGGGCTGCCCACAACAGTCATAAGCCATTCAGAAAATCCGTGTGTATCTTGATAAGGAAGACCAGGCGCATTTTCTGAGTCACCGCCATTTTCTCTTACCCAAATGGGCGAGTTCATGCATTTAACCCAGGCTTTGCTTTGGCGGATATCATCGGGAATTTCCGACTCATACCCCCACTCTCCCGGATGACAGCAGTCGCCAGTATCGCCAGGACGAGGTTGTCTGTAATCAGATATAATCTCGGTAATTTTTATATTCTGCTCATGACAGAATGGAATAAGAGTATTCCTAATGAAGTTCACACTTTGACGGGGACGATACGCCTTGCCGTCTTCTGCTGAAAAATCTTTCTGGAGATCAGTTGATAATATTTTCATACATTATATTATTTTACTTCATTTACTACATCATACCGAAGATAAAGGTAGGAATCTTCCATTTGTCTGCATTCAACAAGGTGAAGGGGACGAATTTTATGAATCTCTGCCGGAGAGTGGAGCGACTCGCCATCAATTAGGGAGGAAGTATCTTTTCCTCCTACTAAATATGGAGCAATAACTAGCGATACATGGTCAATAATTCCTTCGCGCAGAAGGGTGGCGTTCAGGGTTCCGCCAGATTGTAGAGTAATTCTGGTCATGCCGAACTCGCTAGCAAATCGCTCAAAGAGAGCAGAAAAGTCTGTGGGGTCTGGCAATAAAAGAGGGACAATATTATCAAGCTCATCAGAAAGGGAAAAACAAGGATGATTTGGATTGGTGGTGGGTAAGTAAAGAGTCTGTACCCATTGGGATAAGTATCGCACACCAGCCTCGGTAAGATGCGGCTTGCTATCAATAATAATGAAATCGACGGGAATCTTTACGGGAGTCTCAGTTCGCTCATTTACCCCGATTTTTGCCATCACCCGGCCCGTATTAAGAGACACTTGGTCGGTTTGTTGCTCGAGCTCATAGTACTGATGCAATCCTTCGGCGATACCGGGTATTTCTTTTAACTGCTTATCTACGTCTAGGTTGTCATTGTCTCCCAGTGAGATTTTCCCATCCGCTGACACAAGAAGGAAAAGAGTTGTTTCCGGACGATTCATATGGATTTATTAATGGTTGAGACGATTCTTCAACTCTTCAACACAGTAACTTATAAAAAAATTAAGAGCAAGGGATGGAAGATCTACGGAACAGCACATAATAAAAGAGACTCCAAGAGCCTCATTTGTTTGGGAGGAAGATATATTTAATTTCTGATCTGTACCTTCTTAGTGGTTTTTGTAATGATTCCGTACTGACTCAACGGCTTCAGCCAGGGTTATCCGACCTTCACTGATCAACTGTAGTGTTTCTCGCGGTACATTTGGCTCCCAACACTGGACGGGCACGCCAAGCATTCCCGGGTTATTATCTGTTGCCTGCCAGGCATCGTCAATAATTGGTATGAGGAAAGGTTGGTTAAAAATAGGAGCGACATATTTATATCCCACTGGACGAAGCAGATCCTCTTCCTGAGTGTCCCAGCCTTGTTTTCTGGCCGTGGCTAAATACTCACTGCGCAGTTTTTGTCCCCTGGGGTCATCTCTATGTTCCCTGGAGATGAATTCAAAAGTTGGTTGAGTCATCAGTACTATATCATTCGACCATACTCCAAGATTGTGCAAAATGGACCGAACGTCATCCCAACTACTGGCCCCGGTAATGATGAATACGGTGCCGATCTGTCGTAACTGTTCTAAGAAGTTCGGAGCATCTGGATTTAATTGGTGTGGGGCGCAACCATTAATGATAACATTGTTAAAATCTACTACTATTGGACGGGGGAGTTTTTGAATGTCATCCACTATTTCATAAGCAGTATCACCGCCTTTTAATGCCCGGTTGATTCTCTTAACAACTTTCTCGAGCTCTGTTTTGGGCTCTCTTATCATTTCTTCGATATCAGCCTGAACCGCGGGTGAAAAGTCTTCTTTTTCTTCGG
>JAGWZN010000152.1 GCA_018968785.1 Patescibacteria group bacterium | reverse complement strand
TAAGCACGAACGCATACGATCCCTCCTTGAGCTTATTTTCTAGGTAGCTCTAGGGTAGTATGCGTTCTTTTGTTGTGTCAAATCTGTTGCGACGAAAAGTGTAGTGCGGTCAGCAGTGGTTGGTATTGTAGAGGGAATGTGGCGGGAGTATTGTGGATATACACTTGTCTCCATTCATAATTCAGCTATGTTATGGGAACACTAGACACGCGCACTGGGTTTGCTACTCCGGATATTATTGCTCCGCTCGAACTTCTTCAGTTACCTCTTCAGCCACCTCAGGATATAAACCAGTTGGTTCACGAACCGCGGCGCCTGGATGTTTCTGTAGACGGGTTTTGTGGTGCGTGTGCAAATTTGACCGTAGACATTAGGCGGGTTCAATTCGCAGGTCTTACTACCCCCGATAGTGTGATCTCCAATATTACAACGCGGTTCGGGGATCGGGTGAAAGAATTGCGAGAAAATTACCACACCTACGTGCGGGGGGTAGACTTACATGACTCGTCGCCGAAGGCGGAAGATGGTTTGGGGTATAACCCTCGGATATTAAATGCTGAATCCAGTAGATTTGAAGAAGCAATTGATTTGGTTATAGACGCGCTTGTCTGCTTAGCAAAAGAAGGTGTATCCGGTGACGAACAGAAGGATATGGATCAGCGGATGTACACTGCTTTGCTCGCGCATTGTACCGATGGAAAAATTATGTTTAATCCAGTCAGTCCGCCGCGCGTATTTGAGCCGAACGAATCACGTGCGTCGCTTGGGGTAAATGATACATCAACGGTGTCTCAATATCGAAACGGATTAAGAGAAGTACTTAAACAATTACAGATACCTAACCCGGTAAATACAAACATTATTTACACGGCGGGCGAGATGATGGCAAATGTGATAAGCCATGGCGGCGGTATAGTTTGGTGTGAACTCGATCCCGAGGGTGTCTTCCGGGTAATTGCGAACAGTGACTCCCAACCTGACCCACGTATCTTCTTTCGAAGGATATTCCTTGGAAACGATTCAGACCGTTCTTCCCTTGGAGTCGGCTTTAAAATACTGTTGGCAATGTCTGATAGCGTAATTGTCCAGTTGCAGGATGGTAGGACGGTCGTGGTTGTGGAACACAATCTGCCTGAGCTGACAACGCCGGAGTAATAGATTCGTAAGGAATATTACAAGAATCTTATCACTTCTGGTTTATAATAACTTGCACCTATCTGTAACTTATTGCCATGCCGTTTGTGTTACCCGACCTTCCGTACGCTTACGATGCCTTGGAACCGTATATTGATGCAGAAACCATGCATCTTCACCACGATAAGCACCATGAAGCGTACCGCAAAAAGTTGGTGGAAGCGGTGGAGAAACACCCGGATCTGGGCGATAAGCCGGCGGAGGAGTTGTTGCGCGATCTGAACAGCGTGCCGGAAGATATTCGTACCGCGATCCGCAACCACGGTGGCGGTTATGTCAGCCACTGCCTGTTTTGGGAGAGTATGAAACCGTCCGGGGGCGGCGAACCGTCTGGTGAACTGGGGGAGGCCATTGAGAAAACGTTTGGCAATTTTGCCGAATTGAAAACCAAATTTAATGAGGCCGGTACCAAGCATTTCGGTAGCGGTTGGGTCTGGCTGGTGGTGAAAGACGGAGACCTCAGTATTATTACCACGGCAAACCAGGATAGCCCGCTATCGCAAGGGATAGTGCCACTGATGGGCAACGATCTCTGGGAACACGCGTACTATCTGAAATATCAAAACCGGCGGCCGGAATATCTGGAGGCATGGTGGAACGTGCTCAACTGGGACGCTATCGAAGAACGGTTTAATCGGGCCTGACGACCGACTGCGTGCAACATCCCTTACGGAATCGGGAAGCAAGGCTTCCTATAATCTTTTGAGTGTAAGGCGAAAGGAGAAAGATGGCGGCAGTAATATGTGACATCTGTGGTTACCGTCCAGCGACTGCCCGATTGACTCTGGTACGGAACGGTCGGCATCAGGAGTTGGATGTTTGTGAAATCGATCTGCTGCGGTTGCAGCAGCAGGGTTCGTATATCTCGCCGCTGGACGCTTTATTTGCCGGCGAGGGGTTTTTCGGTAATTTCGAACCGGGGCGTGAGCCGACCAGCGACCGGTACCGGGAGACGATCGATATCAGTCAGTTTCTCTCCCAGCACGCGAAACAGATGGTTCAAAAGGCGGCGGAAACGGCGGCCGCGTTTGGGCGCACAGAGATCGATACCGAGCACCTCTTATACTCTCTGATGGATAGCGAGGTAGTGCAGGAGATCTTGCGGCAGTGCCGGATTAAAAGCGAGGATATCTGCGGGTATATTGACGCGAACGCGCCGAAAGGAGATCAGGAGATTGGTAATCAGTTCACGATTTCGCCCCGGATTAAGCGGGTACTGGA
>JAGWZN010000151.1 GCA_018968785.1 Patescibacteria group bacterium | reverse complement strand
TCACAGTTAGGTTCTACTCCGATGAGGTTAGCCGAAGAGTTGGAAGGAACGAATGCGGGTTTAATCTATACCTCCATTACCGACGCCCTTGATCTCCGAGAAAAAAAATTTTCTACAGCCATCCAAGGTGTCGGGATCAAATCCTATGCCGATGTCCGAGCATTCCGCGACAGTTGGACTTCGTTGCGGGGGGATATCCAGCAGGCGGAATTGGAGGCTTCGGCTATGTCTAAATTGAAAGTCGAGACAACAACAGATAGTATTACGGAGCTATTTCGGCACTTAGGGATTGTTGAGCAATTTGATCCCGATTACATTATCCATAACCAGACAGAAGAGCAGCAAGCAGGAATCACCTCACTAGCTATTGCTGTAAACCCGCCCCATGTAAATGGTGTGATATTCAACTATCCCAAAGGTGCGCGCGGAGCGGGGAGCGGGCAGACTGCTCATGAGCTGGCGCACATGGCATATGGTATGTACGCACCGGAAAATGGGACCTACGCCGAGAAATTTGGGATTACCGGTACTGCTAACGAGACCATGGCCTTTTTGATTGAGTCTCTGTTCTCAAATCGTCGGTGGCTCTACCATGTTTATGGTATGTCCGAACAAGAGTCCAACCTCATAGCCAGCCGGTCCCAATTGGGAGACGAACTATTTCTCCGAGAGTATGTGGGTGGCCTGGGTTTCCAACTTGAGTTGGAGAGGATGGAAAGATCTCTTGAAGGGGGGATTTACACGCAAGAGGGGGATTTCAAGCCCGAAGTATACGCTGCTTTCCGTAGTTCCCTCGGGAAGGCCTATGCGGGGCGCCTTCAGCTCTCAGACGATGATCTGCGCAGTCGCTACAGCAAATTTCTCATGCCAAAGTTGGAATACTTAATAGCGTTTGCCGCCTCCGAGTTTCTTTCCGAATATCTGGAAGAAAGGTGGGGAAAGGAGTGGTTCGAAAATCCTGAGGCCGGAGACCTGCTTAAAGGGGTTATGAAAGATCTGCATGTTAAAGGCATTGAGGAAGTGTTGTCCGGGTTGCCGCACCCTTACGGTTCTTCGCGCCATTTCAACGAATCTAACTACACCAGCTTGATCCAGGTACGCTATCAGATGTAAGCGTGTAGAGCTTTTGTGAAAGAGTGATACAGGGTAGGCATGTTAGTTGTTATGGTTAACAACTAAATATGGCAAAAGAAGTGACCTATACATCGAATCATCCCTACAAGGTTGTGCAGTACGACCCCGCCTGGCCCGTGTTATACGAGCGGGAGTCAGAACGTGTCCAGGCTATTGTTGGTCCTGGACATCCTATTCATCATATCGGCGGCACCTCTGTTCCCGGCCTGGCCTCGAAACCGCAAATAGACATTCTTGTGGAGTTCGAGGAAGGATCTGACCTGGACCGGTACAATGACGCCTTAACTCAGGTGGGGTATACGGTCTATGGAGACGTCCTAGGTAAGGGTGGTAGGTTATTCTCCCGCTGGCAGGACGGAATGAAGACGGTGAACCTGCAGTTTCACTACGCCGGCAGTCTTCCCGTGCGTGAGCATTTGGCGGTCAGAGATTACCTTTGCTCGCATCCGGACGAAGTGGCGGCGTACGCGCGGCTAAAGCTTGATCTCTTCGAGAGGTATCCGGATGATTATCTGAAATACCGGGAGTATAAGGACGAGTTTATGAGGAGGCTTCTGCAGCGGGTAGACGCCAACCCGGAGTGTGGTATAACGGACCCATGAAATGGATCGGCATAAGTGGAAGCGGGCTATCAAGATGACGGGCGACGTCCGATCGTTTATTCACTTTACCCTGAGAGGGGTGGTTGCGTGACTGTGAGGGACAGAGTCGGTATTCATACTGAAGTCTATAGGTATTTCACTCTTTTTGATTTTATATGCTCGCATATGGGTCTCAGTTTGGTCTAGTAACAGTTTTCACTCCAGGCGCCTGATTGGCGAGTTTCTGATCAAAGGTCCACAGAGGAAGGGCGTCATCTAATTCGGCTTGAACCGCTAAGCAGCAGTCTTCAAAGGATAGTTTAGGAAAGCGGGAGAATATTGGCAGAGCTCTTTTTAGTAGCTCCCAATGGCAGTTAATCTCAGTCAGCGAAGCGAGCCCCTCGATGGCCTCAGCTATTTGGGCGCGGGTGAATCCATAGTGTCTTTCCAGCACAAAAACCATCTCAACAATGGCGATATCTGAAACGACGAATGGTCGGGGAGAGCCTTCAATTAGTTTGGCTGCCGCCAAGTGCTGGCCGGGGACATCGTTAAGGAGTAACCGAAGAAGAACATTGGCGTCTAAAGAACCGGACGAGGTTGTCATTTAATTCCTTGGCGGCGGTTTTCCTGGTAGTAAGCATTAACGTCTAGAACCGGGGTGATGTTGGGTTTAATATGCCGGCTAATTCTTCGACTTAAATCAGCAATACTGATCGGTTTAGAAATGG
>JAGWZN010000150.1 GCA_018968785.1 Patescibacteria group bacterium | reverse complement strand
TCCGGTACTCGGGTTTTCCTTGAAATCTATCCAAACGCGTAACTTCTATATTGTATACTTCAGTCTACCGCGCCGGGACGGAAAGCGTCAAACGGATTTTACTCTTGTGCTTGCCTCCCTCATCGCTCGTCCGTTATCATAAACGTAGAACGATTTAAGTTGAGCTTTCATGGAACCGCCGCTTATTCAACTGCAGGGCGTGACAAAAACCTACAAGCTGGGTGACGAAGTCATTAAGGCGTTAGATAACGTCGACCTGGTGATTAACCGGGGCGAGTCGCTGGCGGTTATCGGACCATCCGGATCCGGTAAATCAACACTGAGTAATATTATCGGCGGTTTGGATTATCCGAGCGGCGGCACGATTACCGTGGACGGGCGCGATCTCTCCAAATTAAACGATAAAGACCTTTCCCGGTATCGGAACCAGTACGTCGGCTTTATTTTTCAGTCGTTTAATCTACAGCCTCAACTTACCGCGCTGGAAAACGTTATATTACCGCTTCTGTTTGCCAAAATTGGCAACCGTGAGCGGCGGGAACGGGCGGAAAGCTGTCTGAAAGCGGTGGGGTTAGAGGACCGGATGCACCATCTGCCCACCCAACTCTCCGGCGGCCAACGGCAGCGGGTAGCGATCGCCCGGGCGCTGGCCAATAATCCCAAGCTGATTATCGCTGATGAGCCGACCGGCAACCTTGATTCGAAAAAGGGCGAGGAGATTATGCAATTGATGGGCAAGCTGAACAAAGAGTTGGGTGTCACGCTGATTATCATCACCCACGATATGAATATCGCCAAACAGGCGGGTCGCACCATTTCAATTCATGACGGAGTCATACGATGAAGTTTTTTGATTATATCCGGGTGGCGTTCCAAAATCTGATCCGGCAAAAAGCGCGTACCTTTCTGACTGTCATTGCTGTGGTTATCGGTGCCGTGTCGGTGGTGATTATGCTCTCTCTGGTACTTGGCGCGCGCAGCGTCTTTGTCCGGCAGCTTGAGTCGATCGGCGGCTTGACCTTAGTTTCTATCTCGGGAGACGCCAGTCAGAGCGGCGGTAGCGATCTGTTTAGCAATACGGGTAACCAGAGCTCGGCCAGTAAGAAAGTTGATGACGCCGCCCTGGCCGCCTTTAAAAAGCGGCCGCATATTGTGACGGTGACGCCGGTGGGTACTATCTGGGCGAACAGTATGAAACTGAAGGGAACCAATAAAGAAAACACTCAAATGGATATCACCGCCCTTGATCCGACCGCCGGCGTGCTGGCGTTCCCGGTAGTGGCCGGCCGGCCGCTCAACGGCTCCGATATGGATAAAATTGTGATCGGGGCGCACAGTCTTTCGGTGTTTGGATTCACGAATCCCCAGGACGCGATCGGTAAAGAAGTGGCATTTGAGTTCCAGGGACCGACTACCGACTGGGAGCCCGATCCGCCGAAGCCGGTGCCGGGTTCGAACGGCAACGCGAATAATAACGACCAAAACCAGGTACGGGAGATCGACGCCGAGATTGTCGGCGTTTTACCGTCCGGCCAGAATGATCGGCAGGACTTTATTACTATAGGCTGGGCGCGCAAGTTGATGACTTGGAAGATGTGGCAGCCGGATAACGCGGCGATGCAGCAGGCGAATCAAGAGTCGTCGCGGCCTGGCCAGTTGAGTCAGGAACCGCCGCCACCGATATTTAAACTGGTAAAAACCGATGTGATGGCTCAGCGCGGTTACGGTTCGGCAATGGTGAAAGTGGACTCAACTGATAATGTCAAAGCGGTTGGCGATTCATTAAAGAAAGATGGCTGGGGGGTGACAACCGCGCAAGACGTGCTGGACGGCATCTCCAAAATCTTCCTGGCGCTTGGTATCGCGCTGGGAACGATTGGTGGAATCGCTCTTTTCGTGGCGGCAATCGGCATTATTAACACTATGGCGATGGCGATTTACGAACGAACCCGGGAGATCGGCGTGATGCGGGCATGCGGCGCTACCCGCGCCACAGTACGACGGCTGTTTACGTTCGAGGCGGCGCTGCTCGGGTTTTTGGGCGGCGCGATCGGTCTGCTGGTGAGTTACGGCCTGGCCAAGATCGGTAACGTAGTAGCGGATCGGGTGGCAACCAGTCAGAATATCCCGATTAGCGGTATTATTACTTTTCCGCTCTGGCTGGTTCTTGGCACCATTGCGTTTACCACGCTGATCGGCTGGCTGGCCGGACTGTATCCGGCCTTTCGAGCGGCCCGTCTCGATCCGGTTGAAGCGCTCCGGTACGAGTAGCGGCTTATCCTTTTCTTGGTATGAAGAAACCCATACCTACTAATTCAAAGAGTCAACTTCACCCTCCTAGAAGCAGTCTCAAAATTGCCTGAGTAATATGAGGATGCATCCCAGTCGTACCATCGCGAGAAAGTTTTCTCCCTTCCGCTCGTAGCGCGCCACCAGGCGCCGGAAGTTTTGTAGCCAGGCAAAGAATCGCTCCACCGTC
>JAGWZN010000149.1 GCA_018968785.1 Patescibacteria group bacterium | reverse complement strand
GTATGCAGGCGTGCTGAAGCTGAAGGTGCAGCTCTTCCTGAGTGTCCGGAAGAAGATGCGCAAAGTAGTCGCACCACCTCTGGCCATACAAGCGATAGATTTCCTCTCTAGAAAACTGTTGATCAAAACCAAAATCGCGGAGAATCAAGTTGGAAACCTCCAAAACCGCCTGTTCATTCCCCTTTTCCAAAACGCCATGAAAATCCCAAACGAACAGCTTCATGGGCTTATTATCGCAGATCGTACTGGCTATTCAACCACCACTTCGGTAGCCGTAAATGTGCCGTTATTAGTGGTGCCGTAGACCGAAACGGTATCGTTTACCACCGGTTTTTGACTCTCATAGTACTGAGTACTGCTGTTTGTTTGAACGGTATTTGAAGAACCGCCACCGGCAATGGTGAAGCCGTTACCGTTAACCGCGGTTACCACGCCGCTCAGCTGCTGTTGATTCTCATTGCCTGCTCCAAAACCCATATGTCTCACATAGGTTTGGCCGCCATAGTAGCCGCGCATCATAACCGGACCCGGAAAAGCGGCTCCGGAATAACCGTTAAACCGCCGGTAATGGAGGGTAACGGTCGAGATAACGCCTATCACAATGAAAATCAGGAAAATTACTCCGCACACCGCCAGCAGTTTCGCGCCCCAATAGTGGTGATTGTACCGCTCCCGATCCGTTTCTTTATTTTCTACCTCATCTTTTCGATCTTCTGGTTCCGCCATAATAAAATCTTACTTGTTTGATGCCACAGTACTCTTCAATTCTGAGAAGCCGCTGATAACCGGCTCCAATCTGGGTAGAATCTGCTTTTTGCGCGATATGACGCCCGGCAGTACCAGCGTTTCACCGGTAAACGGTTGTTCAAACGCCTGGCCAGCCATTTGTTTTTCAGTTTCCGAAGGGACAATCAATATTGCTTCGGACTTAAGGATATCTACCACAAAGAAGAAAGCGCTGTCCAGGTTTTCTTCAACTTTGCGCTCGCGCATCCTTTTTTCCAAGTCCGCCCGCATCACTACCGCTTGCGCCGGTGCGGTTGTCTCCAGAACTGAAATACGAATCCGCTTCTCGCCTATCGCGATGACCTTGCTGTCAACGGTCAGGATATCATCCAGGGAGAGTCCGGTTAAATCCGACTTAGCGGCAAACATTTCGTCCGCTAAAGCCCCCGGTTCAATGCCGGCCTGCTTCGCGAGTACGTCGACCGCCTTTTTGTCCTCTTCGGTGGTAGTGGGACTGGTGAAGAGCAGGGTGTCGGAAATAATGGCGGCGGCCATGATGCCAGCGATTTCTTTCGGCAAGGTAGAAGCGTCATTCCCCATGATCTGGAGTAGTAAAGTAGCGGTGCAGGCAACCGGTCGCATGGTAATAGTCGGCGGCTGGGTGGTACGCAGGCCGCCAGCTAGCTTATGATGGTCAATAACTTCCACAATCTGCGCTTCAGCGTGGCCGGGGAGCAGCTCCTCCGGGTTATTGGTATCGACAATAACAATCGAATCCTCAGCGGTAACCGAGGAGATTTGACGGGGCGCCGGCAGTTGGAAGTGAGAGAGCACAAACGCGGTTTCTTTGTTTGGTTCTCCCGCCATAACCGCTTCGGCTGGCCGGTTTTTCCGGTTGTTTAAGTACCAAGCGTAGGCGATGGCGGAGCAGGTGGTGTCGGTATCGGGATGAATATGTCCCAAAACAAGCGTCTTCATGCGGCGTTTCTTACACGGCTAAAGTACTTCTACAATAGCAAAATATCGGTTCCTCGAGAACGGTCAGTTAATGACAATCTCTCCGGTTTGAACCGGGTTGAGGTGGTTGTGATAGTGGAACGTTCCCTTTTTGATTACGGTAAACGAGCGGCTCTGGCCAGGCGGAACGGCACCGACGTTCAGGTCGGTATCATCGGTGTGGATAGGGTGGGGATTGGAGTCGAGTTGCAGGTCGTCAGTGGAGACGTTCTTAATTGTCACGGTCGAACCGGATGTAATGGTGAGGACACCCGGAGTAAAGTCATTGCCGGTGTAGGTAATCGTATCTTTCGTTAAGGCGGTGGCAGCGGTCGACGGCGGAGTGGCGGTAGCTGAAGGTGGGGCGGAGTGAGGGCGGTTGGCGATAACAACCCCTCCGACAAGTAAAACAATAACGATCAGAGCGGTAAAAACAGCGGCACGATTCATGGTAATCATCTTAGTGATAAGTTCATTTATTCTAGAGAACCGGACCAGTTTATTTTGTAAGCGGTGTTACAATCACCCGGCGCCAGACGATCCTTAAGATTATGCCGGTTAGAATGATAATCGGTACAACGATCCCCAAAGCGGCCAGGGTGGTAGAAACGCCAGACCGGACCCAGATGACAGTGCCAAGCAATAAGAGAAAACCAATACATGGTATAAACGTATCATATTGAACTCATTGCAAAACTATTTTACCTGGGAACAGATTCCGAACTGAGCGAAACCGACGAAGAACACGGAGGCGTATTG
>JAGWZN010000148.1 GCA_018968785.1 Patescibacteria group bacterium | reverse complement strand
TCACCGTGATTTTTCCGCTTCCCTTTGGTATAATCCGTACTCGGGCCACCGCCGATTTGCGTCGTCCGGTTCCGTAGTAGTACGCCTGTTTGTTCTGCTGATCGGCCATATGGTTATTTCACTGGTAAGTTGGCGGTATTTGCCTGATGAGGATGGTTCTCGTCGGCGTAGACGTGCAGCCGTTTGAGCCATTCCGTCTGTAGTTTGTTTTTCGGCAGCATCCCCTTCACGGCGCGAACAATGATCTCCGAAGGCGATTCAACCATTAACTGTTTAGCTAACTTGGTCTTCATGCCGCCCGGATAACCGGAGTAATGATGATACGCTTTCGTTTCCAGCTTGCGCCCGGTCAGTACAATACCGGCGGCATTGGTGACCACCACATGGTCGCCACAGTCTAGATGGTTGCTGAACTCTACCTTGTCCTTACCGCGTAAAAGGGTGACAATTTCAGTGGCCAACCGGCCGAGAACTTTGCCATTAGCGTCCAGATGGTGCCAAGAAGGCTCGTGTTTGCGGATAGCGGAAGTTTTCATTTGGTCTCCTCTTCTTTTTCCGGTTCCGCTTCATCCGCCTCTTTTTTAGCTGACTTGCGCACGGTTACCTTTGTTTGGGTTTGTTTGCCGAGAATCTCTTCGAGCGGGGTAAACAGCAGTTCGAGCTGAGCCATTGGCGCGCCATCTCCCGGACGGGCGGCTAGCTTGGTAATGCGGACAAATCCGCTGGACCGTTTGCCTTGGCGAGCCGGTAAATCTTCAAAAAGCTTAGAGACGGCGTTCATGTCAAATAGTTCGGATTTAATCGTCCGTCGCGCGGCCAAACCGCCTTTCAGCACATGGGAGATTACCCGCTCCACCAGAGGCGCTACTGCCTTGGCCTTTGCTTCGGTTGTGCATACTTTTTCATACAACATCAGGCTGGTTGCCAGGTTGCGGAGCGTCCGTTCCCGATTCTCTTTTTTTCGTCCTAATTTGCGTACAGTCATATACGTGGTTACGTGCCTACTCGACTCTTGATAGAACCGCTTTTACTTCTTCGACTCCCTTACTGCCCAGGCCTTTGATGCTCTGCAACTTGATATCGGATAACCGTTTCAATCCGGATAAAGTCTTGTATCCGGCCGATATCAGCGCGTGGGCGGTGCGTCCGCTCAACCCGGCATCTTCAATCTTGGTTTTAGGATCTAAAGCTTGCCAAGTCTCTACTTCGTCGTTTGCCACAATTACCTCTTCTGGCTCGGGCTGGCTCTCCGGCTCAGTGCTGACCTGGCTTGGCAAATTAGCGATGGCCGCGTACTGTTCGGTGAGAATGGCGGAAGCGCGCTTCAAGGCTTCGGAAGGAATAATGCTACCGTCGGTTTGGATTTCCAGGAGCAGTTTATCGTAGTTGGTCATCTGACCAACCCGAGTGTTCTCAACCCGATAGCTGACGGAAAGAATAGGTGAAAAGATGCTATCAGTGGTAATAACTCCAACCGCCTTACTTCGGTTCTCTTTTTTCTCGACCGGTTCGTAACCCCGCCCGTATTTTACGCCGATTCGCATGGAGATGGCGCCGTCTTTATCCAGAGTGGCGAGATGATGGTCGGTGTTCACAACCTGACAGTCGGCATTCGGCGCGAAATCAGCGCCGGTTACCTCGCCTTCTCCTTTTTTCTCGAGGGTGAGGACCGCGGTTTCGGTTGCCAGTTTGAATCGAAGGGTTTTAAGGTTAAGAAGGATTTGAATCACGTCCTCTTTCACATGGGGAAGTGTGGAGAACTCATGCTGCACGCCATCTATTTCCACATAGTCAACCGCCGCTCCTTCCAGAGAAGATAGGAGAACCCGGCGCAGGGCGTTACCGAGCGTTGATCCGTAACCGGGGAAAAGCGGCTCGATACTGAAGCTGCCGGTGCGGTCAGTCTCCGAAATAGTTGACATAGAAGGTAGGTTGATTTGGTCCATACCGGATGTTCTATAGTTATGCTTGTTAGCAGTTACCGCGAGTAAAACTCGACGATCAACTGTTCATTAATGAGGCTGGGGATCTGTTCCCGGGTCGGCAGAGCGAGCAGTTCGGCTCCTTGCTTATCCACCTTGACCCATACCGGTAGCTCGGCGCTGGTGCCGCGTTGCTCTTCCACCATCTTGCGCAGAGGGGTATCTATACTGACCTTCATGCCGGGTTTGACCTGGAAGGAAGGTATACTGACCTTCTGGCCGTTTACGGTAACATGACCATGGGAGACAAATTGACGAGCCTGGTTTTGAGTAAGGGCGAAGCCGGCTTTATAAATAACGGAGTCGAGCCTGGTTTCCAAAAGTTGCAGCAGCGCGAGGCCGACATTCTGTTCCTTGGACGCTTGAACGTAGTACTTGTGGAACTGCCGCTCCAAAATACCGTATACGTACTTGGCTTTTTGTTTTTCATGCAACTGGATTCCATATTCGCTTAAGCGGCCGCGCCGGCCTTTGGTGCCGTGTTCGCCGGGACGGTACGGTCGCTTG
>JAGWZN010000147.1 GCA_018968785.1 Patescibacteria group bacterium | reverse complement strand
GAGTGCGGCTTCGCCATCATGCAGATGCTGACCGATCAGAGAAAAGTCATTACCAAAAAATGTGGTTAATAGGATGTAGGCGTACTTGTTCAATGTAAGGCTGGCTTCGCGAATCTTTTCGAGAAACTGATCGTCTTGGCGGAAGAGATCTTGATCGCTTAACCGTAAGTTAGGGTGCGCAATCCCCAGGTTGTAAGCACCTCCCGCGCTGATTTCCGGACGGGATAGTTCTCGAAAATGCGTTGCGTGGTTCCATACCGTGATCCATTTCAACTGCTGTGAAACAAACTCCGCAGTTTTCTCACGTGAATGTGTACGTACCGATTCAATCTCTTGCGCACTTGGCAAAAAAGAGAAAAAGTGAAAATTCATCCGTTGCCCGGCAGCCGTTGCTTTTACCAGTTTTATCGCCTCTTCACCCGCTCTACGAGTATTTAGTAGATTTGTGAAAGCAGAATCGTTTTCGGGGGCTATCGGGGGGTTGGTGAGATGTTCAGGCATTGCCAAATATAAGTACTTTACGTGATGAATTCTCCAGTACAATCATAACTAAATAGTAGGGTTTAATTTCTGCAGAGGATAGTAGGTTAAGAATAACATGCCTGAATCCCTATTATAACCAGAGGTTTGAAACATATCGGATGGAGGACATTTTGTTAGGTAATCTAAAGCGGGTTGGCCGGATACAGTAGCTCCGTCCGGCAATACGATTACCAAGTCTATTTGATGGAGTGCTGCCGGTTTGGCGTTATCCGTCAATCTGCTTGCCTGAAACCCTAGTAGTCTCACAAAGCCTAGTGCCTGGTAGGGGTCGTGCAACCCGGTAGCAATCTGGTCCAGGTAATTTCCATAGAAAAACTGAGCTAAAGAGTGGGTATATCGCTCAAGTGGAATCTTCCATTGCTCCGGAGTGGCGTCTCTTCGTATGAGCCATTCTATATGTCCGAGTTGTTTTGTCACGAACTTAATCCGCCTTATTGGGTTATTACTCCGCCAGGCTCCCCGGATTGTTTTGTTCTCGGGAAGCCATATGCTTAAATCCAACCGTTGATTTTCACTTTTAAGCATCTGTTGAAGTTGTTGATAGCAATCCCAAAACTCATCCAAACCGGACTGTTCGACGGCGGAGGGCTGCTTAGGTGGAAAAAGAGGTGTTTCGCTCATAGGCTATTTTATAGCTTCAAATCATATCATAAATCCGTGACTATTGGAAGCAAGCCCGACCATGATATACTAAATGTGCATCTACAACTAATCGATTCTCATGGCGGAGAACCAGGAAAACCAGGGCACGATGGCGTTGCTTAAAAAGATAATGATTGAAGATGTCCCTTCTTATGCCAACAAGATTTACTACTCGCTCGGATTTTTATCGGCCACCTGCTTTATCCTGCTAGTCTTGAGCGGTATCGTGCTGGTGGCCGGCGGTCCGGCTTGGTGGCTGACCAATCCGTGGGGCATCTATTTTCGGAGTGTCCATCTCTGGTCCACTCAGGCTTTTGTGCTGTTTATCTTCCTGCACTTACTGATCGTCTTCCTTACTTACGCCTATCGGAAGCCTCGCCAGTTGACTTGGGTACTGGGCGGACTGATGCTGTTTTTGGTTCTCATGGAGGCGGAGTTCGGCTACATCCTGCGCGGTGATTTCTCCTCCCAATGGCGTAGCCTGCAAGCTTCCGATCTCTATAACGGTAGTGGCCTGGGCACCGTGGTCAACAACTTAAACTACACTCAGATTTACGGTATTCACATCGCGATCTTGCCGCTTGCTCTGATTTTACTGCTGGGATTTCATTATTTCCTGGTGCGGATGCGCGGTATCGCCAAGCCGCATACCGAGAAGATACAGGTGCATACGGTCAAGGCCAAGCACGCCCTGCTCTTCACGCGGGGAATAGTGCTGACGGTGGTGATTCTTCTTTTGGCGACCGTCTTTAAGTCGCCGCTAATCGAGCCGGTTACGATTCAGTATGTCGCGAGTCATGACCCCGAACTGATGGCCCAGACCTTGGCTTCCGAGCTGGATCACTCTTCGGATACCGCCACTTATAGCGATAACATTGACCCGTACCGGTACGATACCCGGGCCGTCTACATCGCGGCGCCGTATCAGCAGTATATTCAGTCGCAAAAAGGCGCGCTTAACCAGTGGAACGTTTTCCAGCGGGAGCCGTCAGATTTACAAGCTAAACAGGTAGCGGCGGCAAACGATTACTTTACCAATAACGGCTCTCTGACACTCAACCCGGTCAACGGCAACCCCCTGGTACCGGTGATCAGTTCTCTGGTATATATGGCCCAATCTGGGCTGTATGAAGATAGTCTGCGGGCCCAAAACTCAAATGGACTCAATCCGTCCTACGCTATCCGATTTTTATCCGATACCGGCGTGCTGGACGATCAGGCCCAGAGTCTCGGTATCACCACGGAGCAGTATGGGATGATTCGAGAAGAGTCCGGCCATATCCCTCCGGGCGCCTGGTGGCTGCTGCCGGTCGGCTGGATGGATCACACCTTCCT
>JAGWZN010000146.1 GCA_018968785.1 Patescibacteria group bacterium | reverse complement strand
CCCAGCCTGGTTGTCTGCGGCCACGCCATGTTTAATCGGGTTTGGTTTTTTACGCGTTTTCCGGATCAACCGGCGTACTGGCAAAGCCGGACCTATTCCCACGATACAATCATAAAGCTGACATTATAATAAACTCATGAAAATCGCGTTTATTCGATATCCCGAAACACTGTATGCCTCCGGAGCGGTCCTGCGGGGCGGATCGGAGATTGCCAACCAGTATATTATTAATTATCTGCGGCAGACCGGCGATACGATTCAGGAGTTTTCTCCCCAGTGTCAGGAACGGTTATCACTCATTCGGATTCCCGCGCTTGGCACCCCGCTTCTTTTTCAGGACTTACTTTCTCAGGTGGAAGCTATCAACCGGTGCGACGTGGTGGTAACAACTAACTGGTTCAATCTGATTTTGCCGGAGATAAAACGGCCGGTTGTCACGATTTTTCATTCAAATGCCAGCCTGATGCGCCGAATTGTGGCGGCCGGACCGGCAGCGGATGAAGCGGAGATCTTTAGCCGGTGGCTCAATAGAGCGAGGCAATACGATTTGGGACAGCCTTCGGATCAGGATAGTCATGAGCGGATCATAGCGATCGGCGAGCAGTACGCGGTACAGCATTCGGCAGCGGTCGTGGCGGTAAGCGATTATCTGGCAGATACTCTGGTAGCCGATTACGCTTCCGATCGGAAGAAAATCGCGGTCATTCCGAACCCGTACCCCCCTCACTGGAATCCGGAAGATAAAGATCGGTCCGTCGATAGTACGACGCCGCTCCACATCGTCTGTGTTACCAGATTACCGATAGATTACAGCGGGTTTCTCTCGAAAGGCGAGGACCGGATGTTTGAAATCTTTTCCCAACTGACCGGTGCGCGAAAAAAGCTGGTCGCCTCAACGAAGACCGGCGCCCTTACCCGTTTTATGGCCGAATACCTGCCGGATGTTGAGTTGGTGGAAAATGCCGGTCGGGAAGAGGTTGAGGCGATTTTGGCCCGGACCCAGATCACGATTCACACGTCCCGTTGCGAAGCGTACGGACTGTCCGTGGTCGAGTCGATGATGATGGGAAACGTACCGATCGTATTTCCGACCGGAATCGCGGAACATCTGATTGAGACCGGAAAGAACGGCTTTGTGATTCACAGTCCGACGGAGGCGGCGGAAACGATTCGCGGGTTAGATCGGGATCGGGCGCGGTTGGAGCGGATTGGCCGGGAAGCGCAACTGACGGTGTGGCGACAGTTGGCGGTTGAGACAATCGGCGAGAGGTATCGACAGATTATTACCGCACAGAAAAATACTACTCAATAATGGCCAGCAGTTCGGCGTGCACGGTTATCACTTTATCCGCCGCTTCCTTTAGTGCTTTATTTTTTGGCCGGTAGGCAATGCCGAGACCGGCGGCGTTTATCAGGGCGGCTGACTGTTCATTACCGACAACCATAACGGTTTCGTTGGACTTTACACTCTGAGAGCGGAGCGCTTTGCGGTAGGCGTTCATGAATCCGTCAGTGAACTGTGCGGTGAGCCAATCCTTGGAGCGTTGCTTGATCGCGCCGGTATACCGTCCTTTTTTACTCTCGAGTTGCACGCAGTTCCAGTAGTGTACGCCGAGACGTTGGGCAAACGATTGGACGATCGGTGAAAAGTTGCCGCTGATAATGCCGACTCGGTATTTGCGTCGGCTCAACGCTTTAATAACCTCCACGACATACCGGGCAACCGGGATCGCGCTACACAGAGTGTCAACCTGCTCGACTTCCAAGCCTTTGAACAAGCGGGCGTTCCGCCTCAGAAACTCTGCCGCGGTCAGAGATCCGTTCGTGAGTAACTCCTGGTTTGCCTTCATCTTTTCTTCTATGCCCAAGGCGGTAAATAACCGGCAGATACTGGGCGGATAAATCAGAGTATCGTCGAGCGTAAACAGCACCATCTTGTATTTATGGCGGATCAAACCGGCCCGTTCGATCATGATTTCCAGCACCTGGCGGCTCATTTCCTGCTTAATGGTGGCGGAGTTGGCCTTATGTTCCAGTTTGCCGATATCCACTTCGATAATCCGCTGTCCTGATTCAATGGCGTCAAACAGCAGCCCGATATCTACCCCGTAACTGCTGGAAAAAGTCGCTTCTTTTAAGAAGCTTTTTTTCGCGCAGATCTGACCGCTGATCGGTTGCTCGAAGTAAATGTGCGGAAAGAGAATTTGCATCATCGGTTTGACGGCAAATTCGGTGACCCGACCGCGCTTCATCTGGAATGATCCGCGTGACATGTCTACTTCATCAGTTAAAACCGGCTTAACGATTTTGCGGATTTTGGCGGCGGTGATATTAGCCAGATCGGCGTCTAAAAAGAGGATAACCTCGTTTTTCGCGTGGTTGACGCCGGTATGCAGGGCGGCGCCTTTACCCCGGTTTTTCGGGTGCTTCATGTATCGGAAACGGGGATCGGAGAGGTACGGTTGGACCGACTTTTCGGTCTGGTCGGTGCTGCCGTCATCAACAAATATCAGATCGTTTAGCTCT
>JAGWZN010000008.1 GCA_018968785.1 Patescibacteria group bacterium | reverse complement strand
GATCCGATTGTGAACCTGGCGAAACGGCGGGGATTTCTCTTTCCGGCCGCTGAAATTTATGGTGGGGCCAGCGGTCTGCTCGATCTGGGACCGCTGGGCGTTGAGCTCAACAACAGTATTAAACAGCTCTGGTGGAAGCGGTTTGTCCGGCAGCGGGAGGATATGGTAGGGCTGGATAGCGCCATCCTGACGCCGGCGCCGGTCCTGAAGGCGTCCGGCCATGTCGATAGCTTTTCCGACCCGCTGATTGAGTGCGCCAACTGTAAAATCCGGCTGCGAGCTGACCACTATTTACAGGAGGAAAACGTCAGTATCTGGTTGCGGCGGTGGAAGGACGAGGCGGCCAAGCAGCGGGGGACGTCATCTAAAAAAGATGAGGAAGCGGCCGTGGAAGCGGCACAAGCTTTCTTTGATTTTTCCGATCCGGAGCATCCCCAGCCGCGTCATGGCGTTACTTCCGCGGAGCTGATCTGTCCCAATCCGGACTGCCGGCAGACGGCGTACAACGAGCCGAGACAGTTTAATATGATGTTTAAAACATATCTGGGACCGGTGGAGGAAGAAGCGGCGGTTGCCTATCTGCGGCCGGAGACGGCGCAGAGTATTTTTACCAATTTCAAAAACGTTCTCGATACCAGCCGGCAGAAGCTGCCGTTCGGTATCGCTCAGATCGGTAAGGCGTTTCGGAATGAGATTACGGTGGGTAATTCGCTGTTCCGGGTGCGGGAGTTCGAACAGATGGAGATTGAGTACTTTGTCTGGCCGGGCGATGACGTTGCCGCGCATGACCGGTGGATCGCCGATGCCGAGCGGTTCCTCATTGATGACCTGGGCGTGCATAAAGAAAATCTGCGCCGGTACGAGCATCCGAAAGAGTCGCTGTCTCATTATTCGACCCGGACGGTTGACTTGGAGTACAACTATCCGTTCGGCGGCTTTTCCGAGCTGTGGGGTATCGCCAACCGGACTGATTACGATCTGCGGCAGCATCAGGAGTATTCGGGAAAAGACCTGACTTACTTTGATGAGGAGAGCCGGGAGCGGTTCATTCCGTATGTGATCGAGCCGTCGGTCGGGGTTGGCCGGTTGCTGCTGACCGTGCTAATTGACGCCTACCAGGAGTATCCCCAAGGCCGGGATGGGCAGAGCGGCGAATGCGAGACGGTTCTCCATCTGGATAAAAAGATCGCGCCGGTTCAGGCGGCCGTGTTGCCGCTCATGAAAAAAGACGGCTTAGCGCAAAGGGCTCGAGAAGTAGCTGGCCGGCTTCGGCAAGATTACCGGCTCCAGTATGATGAGTCCGGGGCGATCGGCCGCCGCTACCGCCGGCAAGATGAGATCGGCACGCCGTACTGTCTGACGATTGACTACCAGACTCTACAGGATCAGACGGTGACGGTGCGCGACCGGGACAGCATGGAGCAGACGCGGGTGAAAATTGATGACTTGCCGGCCGCGCTTATCTTTTAGCTTTTCCTATTAGCCGCGCCAAAAACTACCGGCCGCTCAGGCCGGTTTTTTAATGGATTAAAATAGTTGACAGCCCCAGGCTCAGCGGCGCATAATGGGAACAAGTGGTGCAAAGTGGGGCAAAGTGGAGCGCATATTTTACCAGTAACCGCAACGCCCGGCTATGTTTATCGGTGAATACCATCATAGCGTTGATGAGAAGGGGCGGTTGCAGGTGCCGGTCAAATGGCGCTCGAAGTTGGCGGAGGGGGCCGTATTAACCAAGGGGTTTGACGGCTCTCTCAAGTTTTATCCGACTGCGGTTTGGGAAGGTATTGCCAGCCGTCTAGCCATCTTGCCGCAGAGCCAGCCGCAGGCTCGCGCCTATATCCGCCAAACCTTAGCCGGGGCCGTGGATTTGGAGGTTGATAAACTCGGGAGGGTATTGTTGCCTCCGTATTTGCGCGAGTACGCCGGTATCGTCAAACAGGTAGTCCTGGCCGGACTGCATGACCACATTGAGCTGTGGGATGAAGCGGCCTGGAATACCTATCTATCAACCATAGATCAGGAAAGCCCGGCTTTCAGCCAGACGCTGAAGGAGATGGGCATCTAACGGAAAGGGAGGGAATGAGCGCACGGTATTCACATCAAGCCGGTTACAGTATTGCGCGACGTAAAAGCCAGCGCGCCACCATGCGCACGGTGCGGAGAAGGGTGCGGTTCGGGCCGACCACAGCCAAGTTTATCGGCTTGGCGGTTCTGGCGATTTTGGCTATCGTGATGTTAACGATGCAAGCCGGTACCAACGCGACCGGGGTGTATCAGCAGAACAGTTTGAATAAGAACATCAGTCAGGTCGACGAAGACACGACCCAACTACAACTGAACGCGACCCGCGCCCAAGCGCTGAACGCTATTCAGCAGACAGCAGTCAAGGATCAGATGGCTCCCACGGGAAGCGTTAACGGGTATGTGGAAAACGGAACGGTGGCCGGGGTTTCCACGCAAAAGCCGTAGCCGGCGCTATCGCACAAACTCCGCTTCTCATGCAATCTCCAACTCGGATTATCTTACTGATGATAGTTTTTTTCGGCATAACGGTCGGGCTGGTTGCCCGCCTTTTTAGCGTTTCCGTCCTCCGTCACCAGCAGTACGTGGCGGAAGCCAGCCAACAGCAGGAGGTGACCCGGGATGTGCTGCCCAAGCGGGGTGATATCTACGTACAGGACGCGGCGGCCGGCAAAAATCAGGTGATCGCTGAAAGCGTGGAGCGGTTCGCTCTTTCCGCGACGCCGCATAATATCGATTCGAAGCATCGAGCTGATTTCGCCAATCTCCTCTCGCAGTACAGTGGCGTTGACGCCCAGAAGATCCTCGATACCTTTAATCAGGATAGTATGTACATGAATCCGCTCAAGCACGGGCTGACCAAAGGGGATGTGGAGGCGGTGGCGGCGGCGATTAATAAACTGGAACGTAGCTATAATCCGGCTTACCAGGACGCGGCTGTCAACTTTGATGACAGTCAAGGCAACATTCTTTACTTTGTCGGCGGTATCTTTTTTATTCGCGAGTTCTCCCGGATCTATCCCGAAGGCGGTCTGCTTGGCCAAACGCTGGGTTTTGTCAATGATAACGGCGCCGGCCAGTACGGTCTGGAAGGCGAGTATAATTCCGAGCTAACCGGTTATCCGGGCAAGTTAAGTATTGAACAGGATAGTACCGGCAATCTGTTGGCGGAAACCCAACTGGTTAAAGGCCAGGACGGTACCAGCTACGAGCTGTCAATCGATCGGAACGTCCAGTACGTGATGGAGCAAGATCTGGCGGATGAGGTGAAGAGCGCGGGAGCGACTGGCGGATCGATTGTCATTATGGATCCCAAGACCGGCGAGATTATCGCTATGGCCAGCACTCCTTCCTACGATCCAAATAGCTTTCGGGATATTACTCCCGATCAGATTGGCTTGTTTGATAATCCGGTAATCAGCAAACAGTGGGAGCCGGGGAGTATCTTCAAGCCGTTTGTAATGTCCGCCGCGCTGGATCTTGGCCTGGTGACGCCCGATACCAGCGATAACTATCCGGAATCGGTTACGGTGGACGGATACAAGATTGAAACCGCGCTGCGTCACGCCTACGGCGAGGAGACCATGACCAAGGTCATTGTTAACTCCGATAACGTGGCCATGGTTTCAGTGGCGAACAAGCTGGGCAACCAGAATATGTACGGCTATCTGAAAAAGTACGGTTTCGGTGATTTGACCGGTATCGACCTGAAAAATGAGATCACCGGCACGGTGCTGCCGGTCAGTCAGTGGAGTGATATCAGCCGGGCCACCATGTCGTTCGGGCAGGGCATCGCTGTCACGCCGATGCAGGTGATTGCCGCCTACGCGGCAATTGCCAATAACGGTAAGTTGGTGCAGCCACGCCTGGTAAAGACCGTGATTAAGCCGGATGGCAGCCGGCAAACAGTGCCAATGGTTGAAGGACAGCAGGTGATTAAGCCGCAGACCGCTCAGGAGATTCGGGATATGATGCTGGCCACCGTGGAGCAAGCGGATCGGAAAGCCGAAGTACCGGGGTATAAGATTGGAGGTAAAACCGGTACCGCCCAGATTCCGGACCCGCAGAACGGGGGCTATCTGAAGGATGCCTACAACCACTCCTTTGTCGGTATTGAGCCGATCGATAATCCCCGGTTTGTGGTTTTGGTGAAAATCGACCATCCGGATCTGCAGAAATCCGGTCTGTTCGCCGAAAGTGACGCGGTGCCGCTTTTTTCTAAAGTCTCTCAGTTTCTGCTAAACTACTACCAGGTTCCGCCCACTAATCCCTCCAATTAGGTATGAAAAAGCTGCTGCGTGAGTATATTTTGCGCCGTTTATGGCATGGAGTGGCCAAACGGATCCGGATGGAAAAGCCGTACATTATCGCTATGACCGGAACGGTAGGAAAGACCTCGGCGAAAGAGGCGATCGCGCTTGTGCTGAACCAAGCCGGCCGTACCGTGTTAAAAACCAGCGGTAATATGAATACCGAAACCGGTGTCGCCCTCTCTCTACTTGGCTTTTCAGTCAGTCCGAAGGGTCTCCACTGGTTGAGCGCGATCTTTGCTTCCTGGTTTCCGCCAACCTGGCCGGCGGATCCCCGGCCGTGCTACATTGTCGAGTTCTCTGCCGATAAACCGGGTGACATCTCCTTTCTGGCCGGTAAGCTGCCGTTTCAGGCCGGTGTGCTTACCGTGATTACCCCGGTTCATATGCAGTTTTACGCTAATCTGGATCAACTGATCGCGGAAAAGACTTCTCTGTTTCAGGGTCTGCAGCCGGACGGATACGCGGTGTTAAACGCGGACGATCCGAATCAGACGGCCGTCTCTCTGTCTTTGCCAAAGGTAATCTGGTACGGTATTCGGGAGAAACCGACTAACCGCGCCGGAGTTTGGGCACGGAATCTGGAGCTGACCGATAAAGGGCTGGCCTTTCAACTGGATTTTATTGCCGCCCGAAAGATGGATTCGATTGCCAAGGAGCAGCCGCACAGCTTAACGATCCAGAGCACTTTGATCGGTCGGCATCAGGTGTATTCCTTACTGGCTGCCGCTGCCGTCGGCTTTGGCGAACGGGTAGCTTTTGCTAAAATAAAGAAGGCTCTGGAAGAGTATGTGGTGCCGAATGGCCGGGGGAAGATTATTGCCGGCCAGAAAGACACCTTAATTGTGGACGACAGTTATAACGCTTCGCCGGCAGCGGTGGTTGCCGGCCTGCGGATGCTGCGGCCGCTGGCAAAAAAAAGACGGGTGGTAGCCATTCTCGGCCGCATGAACGAGCTGGGTGACCTGGCTGAGACAGCGCATAAAGAAGTGGCGCGTGCCGCGGCCGGATCGGTTGACTATCTAGTGGCGGTCGGACAGTATGAAAAGCTAATGTTGAAAGAAGCGAAAGCGGCCGGCCTGGCGCCGGACAAAATGCTTGGCTTCGCGACCACCGAACAGCTTGCGGATAAGTTGGAACAGTTTGTGCGTCGCGGCGATCTCCTGTATTTTAAAGGATCGCAGAACGGCGTACAACTTGAGCGGGCGGTAAAGCGAATTATGGCCCGTCCGCAAGACGCCCAACACCTTCTGGTCCGCCAATATAATCAGAACGCATGAATCCGAATCTCGCTATCTCCATTTCTCATCTGAACCAGATCTTTCTGTTCGTAACAGTCTCTTTTCTGATCGCCTTTATTCTGACCCCGTTACTGACTAATTTTTTGTATAAGAACCGGATCGGGAAGCGACTACGGTTACACGGGGTAGATGGAAAAGAAGCGCCGATATTCTCTAAAATTCATGAGAATAAAGCCGGTACGCCGGTAATGGGCGGTTTGTTGTTCTGGGTGACCACCGGTGTGCTCACCCTGTTATTTAATTTGAACCGGTCGGAGACCTGGTTGCCGGTATTCGCGCTAATCTCAGCCGGAATAATTGGCGCGGTGGATGATCTGATGAATGTCCGGGGGAAGGGGCATAACGGCGGCGGATTGCGGCTGCGCCATAAGTTTTGGATTTACGCCGGGGTAGCGGTAATCGGCGCCTGGTGGTTTTACGCGAAATTGGGCTGGGACTTCATTTATATCCCGATTTTGGCCCGGCAGATCAGCATCGGCTTCTGGTACGTGCCGTTCTTTATCGGTATGGTGATCTTCTCCGCGTTTAGTGTGAACCAGACTGACGGATTGGATGGGCTGGCCGGCGGCGTGGCGATGGCGGCTTGCTTCGTGTTCACGTTGCTGGCGCTGGCGCAAGGTAAGGTGCATCTGGCGATTTTCTGCGCCACCCTGCTCGGCTCGCTACTGGCGTTTCTCTGGTTTAATATCTATCCCGCCCGGTTTTTTATGGGTGATACCGGCAGTATGGCGCTTGGTTTTGTCCTGCCGATTCTGGCTTTTCTGACCGATAGCAGCTTGGTGTTGCCTCTGATTCTGCTCATCCCGTTTATCGAGGGAATCGCCACCATTATTCAGATAATTTCTAAAAAAGTGTTTCACCGTAAGGTGTTTCTGATCGCGCCGATCCATCACCACTTTGAAGCGGTCGGCTGGCCGGAAAGCAAAGTGACGATGCGGTTTTGGGTAATCGCGGCGGTTGGCTGTTCGATTGGCCTGATGATTATGCTGGTGGGGAGGTAGCGGTGAATATCGAAGAGCTTAAAGAGAAAAAGGTAGCGATTCTCGGTCTGGGAGTTAATAACCAGAGCCTGGCTGCGTATCTCTTGCGGCAGAGGATTAATGTAACGGTGCGGGATCGTGACGCGAACGTACGGGAACGGTTTGAGCGACAGTATCCGAATCTGGCCGGTCAGGTGGAGTGGGAGATAGGCGAGGGGGTACTGCGGAATCTGACCCGATTTGGCACGGTATTTCGCACTCCGTCTATCCCCTATCTTTCTCCGGAATTGCAAAAGTACGCCAAATCCGGCGGGCGGATTTATTCGCAAACCAAACTGTTTTTTGATCTTTGTCCGGCGCCGATTATCGGCGTGAGCGGCACGAACGGCAAAGGCACGACGGCGACATTAATTCATCGGATTTTGAGCGCCGGGTACCATAAAGGAAAAACCTATCTGGCCGGGAATATCGGGGAGGATCCGTTTACCTTTCTGGATCAGCTCCAGCCGCGGGACGCGGTAATACTGGAGTTGTCCAGCTTTCAGCTGCAAGATCTGCATCGCGGTCCGCAGATTGCCGTGTTATTAAAAGTGACTTCCGACCATTTGAACCACCATAAAACCGAGGCGGAGTACCGGGAGGCGAAGCGCCAGATGCTTTTGGCCCAGGAACCGGATGATTACGCGATTGTGAACGCGGAAAACCGTAACTTGGAAGCGCTACTTTCCGGAGTGCGTAGCCGTCTGTTCCTATACGGTAAATATCAACCCCGCCGGGAGTCGGCCTGGGTGGATACCGGCTCCGGGGAAGAGGTGCTGTTTGTGCAGATGGGTGGCAGTATTCAGTCGTTTTCTCTGGCTGGGCGGAAGTTGCGGGGCGAACACCATCTGGAGAATATTATCCCGGCGGTTATGGTTGCTTGCCTGTACGAAGTTGATGTAAAAGTTATTGCGAATACGGTACTGGCGTTTGCCGGCCTGCCGCACCGGCTCTCCTTGATCGGCAGCTATCACCAAACAGAGTTCTATGATGACAGCATTGCCACTACGCCGGAACCGACGCTGGCCGCTCTCCACTCTTTTCCCGGCCGTCGGATTCATCTGATTGTCGGTGGAAATGAGAAGGGACAGGAGTACGGCGAACTGGCGGAGCAGGGGGTGAAGCGGTGCGCGACAATTAGTTTACTGCCGGGTTCTGCCACGAAAAAACTGTCTCCCCTGCTGAAAAAAGCCAAAGCCCGACAGGGGAATCTGAACTGCTTGATTTTAGATAAAGCCCGGCCGCCACTCATGGAAACGGTGCTGAGCGGTATTCATCCTCATCTGCAGGTAGGCGATCTGGTGCTGCTCTCCCCTGCCGCCACCAGCTTCGCGTCCTACGCGAACTACAAAGAGCGGGGTGATGACTTTATCCGGGCGGTGCGGCAGCGGTACGAGGAGGGAGCATGAATCTGCCCTACAGTAAAAAAGTCGATCGCTGGACCGCTCTCACCGTCTTTGCCTTGGTACTGTTCGGTATCGTGATGATTTACTCCGCTTCGGTGATTGTGGCGCACACCATGTACGGCGACGACCGGTACTTTGTCAAACGGCAGATTATCTGGGCGCTGCTAGGAGGAGCCGGCGCGGTGGTGATGGCCAATATCGACTACCATTTCTGGAAAAAATGGGCGCTTTGGATGCTCGGCATTACCGTTTTTCTGCTCGTAGCGGTTTTCTTCTTTAGCCGGGGTGAAATTAACGGCGCTCACCGCTGGATCTCCCTACCGGGCGGCCAAAGCTTTCAACCGTCAGAACTGGCCAAGTTGACCTTTATTGTCTATCTGTCGGCCTGGCTGGTGGAACGCCGGCAGAAGTTAGGAGAGGTGGTGGAGACGTTTTTGCCCTATATCGGCGTTTTGGGGGTGATCGCTTTTCTGATGCTCAAAGAGCCGGATTTCGGCACCTTAATGATTATTGTCGCTATCTCTATCGCGATGTACGGAGTAGCGGGAATGACCTGGAAACAGGTTGGGATTGGGGTAGTAGTGCTGGTATTGGCAATCGGTCTCAGCCTGACCAGCTCCTACCGACGCGAACGGGTAATGACCTTCCTCAATCCAGGCAGCGATACCCAAGGGACGGCGTATCAGGTGAAAAATATCGCTATTGCCGTCGGTTCGGGCGGTTTGAAAGGGCTCGGTTTTGGCCAGAGCAAACAGAAGCGGTTATTCCTGCCGGAGCCGTTTACCGACTCGATCTTCGCGGTCATTAGTGAGGAGCTGGGGTTCGTTTGGGCGGCCGCTCTGATTCTAGCCTTCGGCTTTCTGATTTACCGCGGCTTTATGATTGCCGCGCACGCGCCCGATCTGTTCGGACAGTTGCTAGCGGTGGGGATATCAACCTGGTTTGGTGTGCAAGCGTTTCTGAACTTGGGATCTATGGTAAATCTGGTGCCGCTGGTCGGCGTGCCGTTGCCGTTTATTAGTTATGGTGGAAGCAGCTTGGGAATCTGTTTATTAGCGGTCGGTCTGCTGCTCAATATCTCCCGATTCAGCGATAAGCAGCCGAAAGAAAAGAAGGCATGAGTAAAACCGGAACTATCCTCTTTGTCGGTGGGGGCAGCGGCGGCCATATCGCTCCCCTACTGGCGGTGCTGGAAGCGGTGCAGAGAAAGGAGCCCGCGGTCTCCTGCTGCTACGCCGGCTTAAAAAGCGATCTGGAATCGCCGTTGATTACCGGATCAACCCTGCGGTTTGAGAAGTACAGTCTGCCGGCCGGAAAACTCAACCGGTTTATGACTTGGAGACACCTTACCGAAGCCGGTAAAATGGTGAGCGGTATGGTGGCGGCTAACCGATTGATTCGTAGGCTAAAACCGGATGTTCTCCTGGCAAAAGGCGGCTTTGTGGGGGTAAACGCCGCTATTGCCGCCCGCCGGGCCGGTATTCCCATTTATTGTCATGAAAGCGATGTCATTCCCGGCCTGGCTAACCGGTTTGTGGCCGGTCTGGCCAGGCGGGTATTTACCACCTATCCGGAGCGATACTATCATAATCTGCCCCAGTCTAAATTGAGGGCGGTGGGACAGCCGGTGCGGTCCGCCTTTTTCAATCCGGCGGCCCTGCCGGTCGCTTTGCTCGGCCGTGAGGTCTCAACCGCTTGGCCGGTATTGACGGTAATTGGTGGCAGTCAGGGCGCGGCCCGGATTAACCGGCTGGCGGAAGGAATGTGGAGGGACGCGCTAGAGGAGACCCAAATTATCCATATTACCGGGAAGCGGGAGTTTACCCGGTTGCGGGAAGCGGCGCAAAAGCTGCCGGGGCAACTGGCGGACCGGCTTTTTCTGGTTGAGTTTCCGGTTGATGAACTGCCGGCTATATTTCAGGCTAGTACGGTAATTATTAGTCGGGCCGGCAGTACCATTGCCGAGGTGGCGGCAGCGTGTAAGCCGCTCATTTTGCTACCGCTTTCCACCGCCGCCCAGGATCACCAGACCGCGAATGCCCGGGTATTGGCTGATACCGGCGCGGCAGTTGTGTTAGATGAAACCAATACTGACTCTTTTCAATTATGGAATGAAACTCGACAGATTTTAACCAGCCCGGAAGCGCGGGAAAAGTTATCGGCCGCGATTGTCGCTTTCGCCAATCCGGAAGCGGCCGACCGGATGGCGGACGAACTGTTAGAAGAGCTGAAATGAAACATTTGTATCTTATCGGTGTCGGTGGTGTGGGTATGGCCTGGGTGGCCGATTACGCCTTGCGCCAGGGATGGCGGGTTTCGGGGAGTGATATCACCGAAACCGCTCTGACCCGCCGGTTACAGGGGGCGGGTGCTCAAATTTACTACGGCTCCGACCCGACCCGGATACCGGCCGATATTACCGAAGTGGTAATCAATTCGGCCATTACTCCCTCTTCGCCCAGTTATCCGGAGGTGGCGGAGGCAGAGCGGCGGGGGTTGAAAATCGAGAAACGCGCGGAGTGGGTAGGAAAGATTACCCGGCAGAAGTTTACAATTGCCGTAGCCGGTACTCACGGCAAAACTACTACTACCGCCATGATTGGCTGGATTCTGGAGAAAGCCGGTCTGGATCCGACCGTCTTTGTGGGCGGCCAGTTGGCCGAGTGGGGCAATGCTACCCGGATCGGCTCGGGAGAGTATCTGGTGGTAGAGGCGGATGAGTTCGACCGCAGTTTTCACCGGTTTTACCCGAAAATAGCGGTGGTGCTTAATATCGATCCGGATCATCTGGATTACTATCCGGGCGGTATCACTGAGATCGAGCACGCGTTTAAGCGGTTCCTCCGCAATCTTCCGGCGCGGACCGGGCTGGTCGTCGGCTACGGAAAGGACAGTCATATCCGCAAAATTGCCCGCGGTTTTTCCTACAAGTTTCGTTGGTACGATGAAAGCCGTGTCTGGCCCGGCCTTACGTTACGGATTCCCGGTCGGCATAATCTGCTGAACGCTACGACGGCGGCCCGGGTCGCTCATGAGCTGGGCGTGCCGCAAAAGAGTATCAAAGAGGCGCTGGCCACCTTTCCCGGTGTCGGTCGCCGGTTTGAGTATCTCGGTACATGGAACCGTGTTGAGTTGTACGATGACTACGGCCACCATCCCCGGGAGGTGGCGGCAACCTTGCAGGCGGCGGCCGAAAAGTTCAGCGGGCAACGGCTAACGGTAGTGTTTCAACCGCATCAGAAAGCGCGTACTTTTCATCTGCTGAAGGAGTTCGGCCGGTGTTTCGATCAGCACCCGCCGGATGAGTTGATCTTGGCGCCAATCTATCAGGTGGCCGGTCGGGAAGAAGGGATCGCGGTTAGTAGCGGTGATATTGCCACCGAGATTGCCAAAAACCGTCCGGCTGGTATGGTGGTGACGGTGGTGGCGGATAACCGGGAGCTGAAACAGGTTGTTCGGGCGGCAAGCCATCAGTCGGGAAATCTGTTAATAATGGGCGCCGGCGATATTCGCGCTCTGGTTGACGGATGGAGAAAAGAATAACAGAACCGGTATGGCAGATGAACAGATCCGAAAAGGACTTTTGCGGCAGATCGTTAAAGTTGAAGATGACTACAGCCTGCGCCGGTTCAGTCCGTTGAAGACGGGCGGAGTGGCCGATTACTTCACCGAGGCGGTGACCGCGGTCGAGTTGGCGGCGGCGGTGAAAGCGGCCATCGATATGAGAATCCCCTATCTGGTTATCGGCAATGGAAGCCGGGTTGTCTTTTCCGATAGCGGTTTCCCCGGGTTGGTTATTCACAATCTCACGCATGCCTACGGAATCGACCGGCGCCGCAGTCAGATTGTGGCGGATAGCGGTCTCCCCCTTTCCCGGTTTATTACCTTGGCGGCCAGCGAAGGACTGGGCGGTCTCACGCATCTGTACGGTGAAGAAGGAACTATCGGCGGAGCGATTTATCATAACACTGTGGCCGATCGTAAGCCGATCTTTTCATCAATCCGTTACGTTACCATGGTTATGCCGCCGGCCCGGATTGACCGGGAAGCGACTATCGTCCGCTATCGGTCTGACTGGTTGGAGAAAAATGCTGAACAGACGAAGTTGCGCTTTCTGCGTGAGAGTCGGGACTTTCATGAGCCGCAACCGGTGCTGCTGACGGCGCTGTTTCAATTAACCAGCGTCCGGGTGGATGAGTTGCGGACGCGGTTATGGCAGGCTTCGCGCCTGGCGCGGGCGGAGCGGCCGAAAGGGGCGGTGCTTGGCCCGATCTTTCAAGGAGAACCGGATTTGCCACTTTCGGATCTGCTGGTTGGCAGTCAGGTAGCCAAGCTTAGAATCGGCGGCGTTTCGCCGCACCGTCGTTTTCCCAACTATATTGTTACACACGGCCGTTCGATCCGGGCCGCGGATATCCGCGAGCTGATCATTCAAATGCAGGGCAAGTTGTGGACGATGTACGGCGCTGAACCGAGGTTGCGGTATGAGTTTCTGGGGATATGGTAGTATAAATATATGGCCAAACCACGTCGCCGAATCCGGCAGATGCCCAAAATTTACGGAAATCTGCAGAAGGCGCCCCGTTCCTATGCCGGGGTGGGCCGTTTTTTCAAGTGGTTATTTTGGAGCGCTCTCTTCATTGGCGTGATGTACGTCTTCTTCTTTAGTGAGGCGTTTACCATCAATAAGGTTGAGGTTGATGGCGCCCATTTTGTTTCCGCCGCCGATGTGAGCCGGTACCTGCCGGTTGGCACTAATATCTGGCTTTTCTCCGAAGCCAGATTGCGTGACCAGATTCTTCGCGATGACCGGGTGGAGTCGGTGGCGATTTATCGGGGACTGCCGGACAGTGTAAAGATTGTTATTGTTGAAAAGCAGCCGAGTATGCTCTGGGTGTCCGGTAATACAACCGCTGTGCTGGATAGTGCCGGTGTTCCGTTTATGCTATACCCGTCGAATACCTTTCCGGCTCCCACCACGGCGCTTGGGTCGTATCTCTCCCGGCTGGTTACGGTGCGAGACACCAAATCTCTGCCTATCGGCCTGAACCGCCAAATAACAAGTCCCTTATTTATCCGATTCGTGCAGAAAGTCCGGTCACAGATCCAAACTTATCTGCCGACCCTCACCCTGGATCACTATGAGGTGGCTGATACAACGTACGACGTGACTTTTGTGGCTACCCAAGGAATGCGGGTACAGTTTAATAGCTTGGGTGATGCCGGCGTGCAGGTGCGGAATTTAGTCAGGTTAGTTGGGCAGGGTAAAGCGACATATAAATCCCAAGTCGATTTACGAATAGATCGATGGGCCT
>JAGWZN010000145.1 GCA_018968785.1 Patescibacteria group bacterium | reverse complement strand
AACGCATACGATCCCTCCTTGAGCTTATTTTCTAGGTAGCTCTAGGGTAGTATGCGTTCTTTTGTTGTGTCAAATCTGTTGCGACGAAAAGTGTAGTGCGGTCAGGGAGAGATTTTGCTTGCCGTATGACGAGAAAAAAAGTATACTGATTCTAAGCAAGCTAGCAAGGCTATCTTATTTTTTTATGATCAACCCCACTCCTGTTCCCTCTAATAATAACCCGTACCGCGATCCCGATTCCGCGGACAGACCCCGTCCCACCATTATCAAACAAGCAGTTACTCCGCCAACTCCGCCACCACCTAAGCCGAAACGGTCCAAAAAGCGACTGATTCTGCTTACTATTCTCAGCCTGGTTGTAGCCGGCGCGACGTACGGAGCCGCCCAGTTCAATTCCCTGAAAAACCTTGTTCTCATCCAACATCAGGGAAAGAGCTCGTCGATTCTCTCCTACAATCCCAACGATAGCCATAGCCAGCTCGATCCCTCTCTCTTTAAAAACGCCGGCGATGGGCGGTTTAATCTGGTGGTAGTTGGGGTAGGCGGTACCGGACACAGCGGCGCGTACCTGACCGACTCCATGCAAGTGCTCTCTTTCGACACGATTAATAAAAAGTTGGATATCACCTCGGTACCACGCGACCTGTACGTCAAAGTTCCTTCCTTGGGATATCAGGGAAAGATTAACGCCGTTTACCAATTAGCGGAAGAGCGGCAGAAGGGAAGCGGCGCGTTGGCGGTTCGGGAAGTAGTGGGAAACGTGCTGGGGGTTGATATCTCCAACTTCGGTCTGGCGGACTTTACCGCCGCGAAAGATATTGTCGATACGCTCGGCGGCGTAGATGTGAACGTGCCGAAAGCGCTGTACGATCCGCTGTATCCGAAGGATGAAACGACCAGATATATGACCGTATACATTCCGGCTGGAGAACAGCACATGAACGGCACCACCGCGCTCGAGTACGCCCGCTCGCGAGAAACCACCAGCGATTTCGACCGGTCCGCTCGGCAGCAACTCATTATCGCCGCGATTAAGCAGAAAGCGCTCTCACTTGGCACCCTTTCTAATCCGGTAAAGGTAATGGGGCTAATAAACGACCTCGGCCAGCATTTGCGGACCGATATGACTACCGATCAGATTCAGTCCCTCGTCAATATCTACCGAAGCATTCCGGCCAGCCAGACCGGTAATCATGTGCTGGATACCAGCGCCTCGCTCGGTTTACTGACTGCCACCACCGATCCGCTGGCCGGCTATATCGAGTATCCGTGGATCGGATATAACAACTACACCAACATTCACCGTTGGTATCAGAAAAATAACCCAGACCCGTTGCTAGCTCGCGAGCACCCCACTATTACGGTGGTTGCCGGCGGTTATACCACAACCGAGCAGGCGCAAACCATGGTCGACACCTTAAACGATTACGGATACACCGCCACCCTTGGCATGCCGCTCACCAATAAAACCGCCTACCGCGGCACGGCATTATATGAAGCGTCGCCCGGCAAGAAGCCGTTCAGCCATCAGTACCTCGATACCTTTTTCTCTGTCACCGCTCAGAGTGGCGCGCCGCTTAACTCCGGCTCCGACTTTGAACTTATCTATGTGAAAAAATGAAATACGGCACTCCACGTTTTCGGACGTGGTTGATTACAGCCTACCACGCCCTTCGCATTGATCGCTTCCCGGCCCGAATCCGTCACCCCTGGGCCCATCCTCGCTACCCATCCTTTTTTAAGCCGCGTACCGCTTGGATTGCCGGCTTGGCACTGATCATTCTATACGCCGCCTGTATCGGTGTCGGTACGGTATATATTTACCGGAAACAGACAGTTAATCCGTTGACCCGTTTTTCCGAACAGATTTTCCCGTATCCGGCCGGCTTTGTGGATGGGCAGATTATCTACCTGAGCCGCTTCCGCCGTGAGGTAAACGCTTTGCTGACCTACGCCTCTAACCATAATCTGCATGCCACCCGTAAGGAGACAGAGCAGCATGTGATGACGCAACTGGTTAACCGGATTCTGTACAGCGAAAAGCTGCAGACAGAAGGTATTACGATTACCGCAGCCGATGTGCAAAAAGCGCTCGATCAGATCTATCAGGAAAAAGGCGGACAGGCGCAGCTCAGCCAATTTCTCCTCGATAATTACGGCCCGGACATGACTCTGTCCGATTTCCAACTGCTGACGCAGGACTCGCTGGTTGAGTCGGTAATCGAACATCAGTTACTGGTACATGCTGAGGTCAGTCATATCTTAATTGCCGTGCCGTCAAACCCCAACGACCAGCAGGTAGCTGACGCAAAGAAGAAAGCGGACGATGTACGCGCCCGTATTACCAGTCCGGATCAGTTTGCTTCGGTCGCCCAGGATGCTTCCGATGACATCGCCTCGCGCGACAAAGGCGGCGATTTGGGCACCACGGTACGCAGCACCGATCTGGAGCAGCGGTTCTCCCCCGCGTTCGAGCAAGCGGTTTTCACGCTGCCGGTCGGCACGGTATCCGAGCCGATCCGCAGTCAGTACGGCTGGGAGATTATTATGGTTCGTAGCCGGGGCGGAAAGAT
>JAGWZN010000144.1 GCA_018968785.1 Patescibacteria group bacterium | reverse complement strand
AACCAAACTTAAGGAAGAAACTATTTTACCCACCTAACCATCCTCTCCTAAAAATACCGGATCCTTAAGAGGGTCCTAACCTGTTACATGCTCATCCTTCAATTGGATAACTCTGCACTAGCTGATCATTTATTTCCATAGCCACGTCATGTTTGAAGTGCTAAACTATATAGCATATGGCAGACAAATCACCCACACAACAAATCGATGACATTATTAAAATGCATGCCGATTGGCGGGGCGAGATGCTGTCCCGGCTGCGCAACCTGATTCGACAAGCTGACCCTGATCTGATCGAAGAGGTCAAGTGGAAGAAGCCTTCGAGGCCGGAGGGTGTGCCGGTCTGGTCGCATAACGGCATGCTTTGTATAGGTGAGGCGCTGAAAAACGCGGTGAGGCTGACCTTTCCGAAAGGTGCTCTGCTCCAGGATCCGCAAAAACTGTTCAATACACGGCTAGAGAGCAAATCGGTTCGGGCGGTTGATTTTCATGAAAACGACCATTTAGATGAGGCCGCTCTCAAGGCGGTTGTGTTAGAAGCGGCAAAATTGAATATGGCAAAGGAAAATCAGCCACGGTAACACAGTTTGGTATGCCTACCGTTACGGTTAATGACATTGCCATCTATTACGAACTGCTCGGCCAAGGTGAGCCGCTGGTTTTTATTGGCGGTCTGGCGATTGATTTGTCCGATTATAGCGGCGTGATTAAGGCGCTGGCCGAAGACTACCGGGTTTTGGCCTTTGATAACCGTGGGGCCGGCCGTACCGATAAGCCGAACATGCCGTATTCCATTGAGCTGATGGCCGATGACACCGCCAAGCTGATGGCGGCGGTCGGTATTACTCGGGCGAATATTATCGGCCTCTCGATGGGCGGCCGTATTGCCCTGCACCTGGCCCTTGCGCATCCAGAGCTGGTCAAAAAACTGATCCTGGTATCGACATCGGCCCGGGTCGATAAAAAGAGAAGCTGGTTGGTCGGACTGCTGGGCATCTTATCCAGCCTACCGATTCTTCCCAGAGGTAAATATCCGCAACCGCGCTACGCCTTCTTGCGGCAGCGGCAGGCCAGCCGCGCATACGATTGCACGACTAGATTGGCTGAGCTGAAGATGCCGGTTATGATTATGCACGGTCGGCGGGATATCATCGCGCCGTATGCTCTGGCTTTGGAGATGCGCGATAAAATACCCGGCGCGAAAATTACTCCTTTCGCGGGAGGCCATCTGTTTAGTCTGATGGGTGAGCAAAAGGAGTTTATTGAGGCGGTGAAGAAATTTGTGAGAGATTAACGGATCGGGAACTACGTCGCTCAGCGACTATTCATCCACGTGATTGATTAGTATTTTCACCTTGGCCCTGGCCCATATCTCTCTACTGCTTCCTCTGGCTCGGAGTAATCGCTATTTTGGATGTCCTCGGTACCGTTATTTCAGGATAAAACGGGCGCCGAGAAGATTGGGCAAAACGGCTGATAACTGCTCATGGAAAGCCTTATCCATGAAGATATAGCTGTACCGTCCACCGGTAGTAGTGTTAATTTTGAACTTCATTTTACTTAAAATAAACTCCTGAACATTGCTTAAGTCGACGGCAATATTTTTCGGATTGCTGGCAACGATTTGATCCAAACTCTGAGAAGCCAGCAGTGCCTCGCCGTTTTCGTGAAGCTGGCCGCGGTTAAAAAGAAAGTTCTGTTCCTGGAAGTTAACACCCTCAATCATAGCGTTACCGCCGGGCGCCGGTACTGCAATAAGAAGCAGACGCTTATCGGTTACAATAATACTGTTTTCCGGATGCCGCGTTTCTCCTTTCCCCATAATCTCCACTCCTTGAATGATGCCGTAGTTAGGCATGATTCCGAAAATCTTTTCCAGAATTTTCTCACCCTGGTTAGAAGGTGGCGGGGCGGATGGGGTGGGCGAGATGGTAGCGGGCGCGGTGGAAGAGGTGGCTTGTGTCTGTGCGGCTGCTGGCGCGGGTGCGGCTGCTGGCGCGGGTGCGGCTGTCGGATGCGCGGGCGGTGTCACTACTCCTGGCTGAAGGTGGATCGAGGCTATACGTCGCCGACTGATGATGTAAAGGAAGGGAAAGGAAATAACTCCAACCGCTATAATTCCTATTCCAATCAACCCGCCGGCTTGGCTGCCTTGCGTAGGCGTATTATGGACGATGAGATAGGCAATCACGCCGAGGAATATCAGTATAAACGGGGACGCCAACAAGAACTTCGTCATTTGGATTTTGTTTTTGACAATCTCCATGCTCTGTATGGCTTGGCCGGCGTCGGCTAGGCTGCCGGATTTTTCGTAGCCTTTCAACTCACTGCGACCAACCAGATAAACGATGCCGGTTATCAGAATAACCATAATGGCCGCCAACCAAAGAATCGCGGTGGCCAGGCTGGCGGAGATGTCATAATAGCCTTGTTGGATGAAAATATTCAGGACCGCCAGAACGAACAGTAATGCTACCGGCGCATTGAGCACGGAGGTGGTAATCTGGCAGCGACGAGTAACAATCATCGGGTTGAGCACCCCTGCGCCCGTATTATTAGCCGCTGACCGGCGCAGCTGCTTAAACGTTT
>JAGWZN010000143.1 GCA_018968785.1 Patescibacteria group bacterium | reverse complement strand
TTACATTAATCGAGCTGCTGGTGGTTATCGCCATCATCGGTATTTTAGCGACCCTGGTTATTACCCAGTTGGGTTCCGCCCGGGTGAAAGCCCGAAACGCTAACGCGAAGAGTGATATTACGGAAATTGGTAAAGTTATTGAAGCGTATAAGAACGATACGAATTCAAACGGACTAGTGATTAGTTCCGGAACTGATGCAAGCGCGGGATGTACAATGTTTTCTATAAGTGGGGCCACAGGTGGCTCAGTGTATGGCGCTCAAGGTGCTGCGGGAGGTTCATGTCCGGCCGCGCCTACCTCTGTAACCGCCGGTCTTACGACAAACTGGAATACTATTTTCTCGGGATCAGCCAACACGTTTAACACTGCCGCTGCTTCTACATACTCACTGAAGATTACCGGTACACCGAGTTCTAATTACGTATACTCCTACGCCACCATTAATGCTGGTGCAGCCCAAACTGCAACGTATATGACTGGAAAGTGTTATGTCGTTGAGACAAACACCGACGACACCAGTGGGGTTCAGGATAACGGATTCGGTGTTCAGGACGGTTCTTCTTTCAGTAACAGTGGTAATACTAAAACCGCTCCAACGATTGTTATTCCTTCGTCCGGTTGTTAAGTATAATCGGTTATAGTGGAAATGCCAGGTGGTTTCCATCTGGCATTTCTCTATAGTCGACTAGTATAACTAGTTCTATGAAACAGGGAGTTGCCGCTTTCACCCTTATCGAACTCTTAATCGTCATCGCGATTATTGGGATACTAACTGGGTTAGCGGCGATATCGTACACCACGGTGGAACAGCGCGGCCGGGACTCCCAGCGCAAAAACGATCTGAACCAGATTAAGATTTCGTTATCTACCTACTACAACGCTCAGGTTCCTCAGCAGTACCCGGCTTCGTCAACCGATCCGACCCCGGCTCTCATTGTCATTGACGGCAGTATTGACGCGCTCAGCACGGCGCTTACCCCGACCTATCTTAAAACCATGCCGCTTGATCCGGTCAATACCGCGCCCAACGTGTATAAATACCAGTCGTACGTCAATGACGGCCAGCAGACGGATTACAAACTGTTCGCCACGCTCGAAAATAAAGGCGATAAAAACGGCTGGGGTTCGCCGCCGGGAAGCGGCTGGGTAACCGACGGGTACGTCGTGCAAAACAACTAGAACCGTTCTAACCCTACGGTTGCGCGCCTGGTACCAACCGGTCGAAACTGACTTTACCGGTATGGGGGTCAAGCACCAGCTGCCGCTGGATGGGCGAAACCGGCAGTTGACTGATGTAGTGGCGGTTGATCAGATCTTGAAACGATGACGGATAGGCGCCATACTTCTGCTTATAATCGCTCGCGTCTTTTTCCAGAGCGTACACCAGCAGCATATGGTCCCGCCAGTTCAGATACCAAGTTTTCTGATCCGGATCGGAAGTCTGGTCAGCCACGGTTTGCCAGAAATCCGCTGCCACCAGCCGGTCATTAAGTTGCTGATTAATACTGCTCAGGCTGACCGCCGCTAACCGCGCCGCCGCCGGTGGCGCTTCCGGCTGTTTGGCCGCTTTCTCGTAATAGTGCGCCGCCTTCTTATAATCCTTCACGTTAATCTGGTAATCCGACGCCAGATAGAAGGTTAGGCGGCCGTTATTCAGCCCGGCGGTTTGCGCCCGTTCCCCAATCTTAATGGCATAATCGGTCTGATGCATAAATGGCAGGGAAATGAGGGCGAACTCGTACGGATACTCAAACTTCGGATCAAGCGCGGTAATGGTATCGGTGAGCGGCCCCAGGCTCCGATAGGTGCCATACGGATTGCCCTGACCGAAGTACTGGATAGTTTGCAGCCATAACATATCGGCCATCAGCGAATCATCGCCCAGACTAATAAATTTAAGCGCCTGTACGGAAGGAATAAGCGGCTCGCTGAAATCCAGTACCGACTGCTTTTCTTGGGTATGAAAACCGGTACTACTGGAATCGTACTCCGCTTGAATGCCGGCGCAAGCGGCAACCAGCACCAGTGCCAATAACGGAAAAAGCAACCGTTTCACTTACACCTCCTGCTTGCGGATCACCAGAATAGACAGAAAGAGAACTAATCCGGTATACACCAGCCAGTAAACGACTGTCCACCATACCTGGGCAGCCGGAATATGGATGCCGTATAGCACCGCTTGGCGGATATCGAACTTTTCCAGATTCGGTAAGAGGTAATAGGCGGCATCAACCAGTCCGCGTGAAACCGAAGTTCCTACCTGCGCCACATAGTTTTTTAAGGTTAGCAGGGAATGCCCAATAATAAACAGGGCAATGGTGTATAGCGCCGCGTTCAGAGAAGCGGTAAAGGTGGAAAAGAGAACTGCCAGACTGATAAGAAAAGAGACTTCCAGAAAAGCGTAACCGAGGTTCATCAGCGACCCGAGCACGACGGTTCGATCGGTAAGGACGGCACCGATCAGAAACAGTCCGCCCAGGATGATTAAGGTAGTTAGCAGTAACAGGATCATTCCCAGATATTTCCCGAGAACGTACTGACCGCGGCTAATCGGCTTGGGAAAGAGCAGGTACAGCGCCCGGCGTTCGAAATCTTTATTAATAGA
>JAGWZN010000142.1 GCA_018968785.1 Patescibacteria group bacterium | reverse complement strand
CCCAGCCGTGGAGCGTACCTACCGGGAGCAGCTCAAACAGTAACTCCGGCTGGTTCGGTGCTAACACTTCAGATAGCCGAGTCTCCGGTTGGAGCGGCGCCTCGGCGAAATTCGGACCGATTTCGCCGGTGGAACATCCGGTCGATTACTCCAGCAGTTCAGACCGTTCAGGTACCGTGGTAGTGGTTACCTACGGACTGGAGGTAAACGCCCTGCAGCCATCGGACATATATAGTGGTATACTGGTATACAATGTGGAAGCAACCTATTAGCGACAAAGTTACCGTTATTATTGGCGCTGTATTCTTTTTGGCCCTGGTAATTAGCGCCTGGGTGCCTCAGCCATGTCCCTGGTTGCGACACGAGATTATCGGCTGTCCGGTCAAACCCGTACTGGCACCGCTCACTCCCGAACAGCAAGATATCCAACGGGTGCCACATCAGGATATCTTGACTATGTACGGCTTCTTCCAAGTGCCGGCCCAGGATTACCGGGCGGAGACCCATATCCGATTTTCCTATCGCCAAACCGGAAAGCCGCAGATTGTCTATTTACAGATTAAAAAAGCGGATGGCACTCACTCAATCGCTCTGGTCACCCATCCGCTTCTGCTTTCGCTCAGCTGGCCGGCCGTCACCTCACCCTCAATCCGCCTGTACCAGCAGAGCCCGACCTATACTTCCCTGGATCAGTTTAGTAGTCATCTACCTCCGGCAACCGAACTGGCGGCCGATCCGGTAGCCGCCGCGCAGTACAATCTGGACAGTCATCAGTACACCTCGCTCGACACCTTAACTTCACTGTCCGGTATCAAATATATCTTAACCACCTACAGTCCGCCCCAAATGGACGGCGGGTGGTCCCTGTACGATCAAGAGTTTAATTTACAAGACGCGGCAGTAGATCGTCAGAACCAGATAGAAGGCAGCCTGTACTTCCCCAACGCCCGCGCCAATCCTCAACCATTCTTGCTTAGTACGGTACATATCGACTACACCAAAATACGAAAATAACGAGAAAAGCATCTTAGTAGCCGAAAAAGCTTGCATTCTCTACAACTTTCTGATGATAATGATGGTAACAAGGTAGGGGCTCTACCATAGCACGTACATCTATGTCCAAAGCACGCTTATTTGCCACCGGTCTCCTCATCCTCGGGAGTGTTTTCTTGGTATCTTTATTCGCTCCGGTTCCCGCCGCGCACGCTGATACCATTTCCATCAGTCCGCCCAAGTACGAGCTGCTCGGTAATCCCGGTGATATTGTCAGCGAAAAGCTGAAGGTTACTAATTTAGGCGGCTCAGACGCTACCTACAATACAACCGTGCAGGACTTTACCGCTTCCGGTGAAGCGGGCGGCGTTAACCTGGTAGATCCTAATTCGCCCCGCACGACTTACTCTTTGGCCAAGTGGGTTACTATTGAGCCAAGCAGTTTTACCGTTCCCGCCGGCAAGGAGAAAATTGTTAATTTCACGATTCACATTCCTCAAAACGCCGAGCCGGGTGGACATTATGCCTCGGTTATTGTTGAAACGGCTGGCGCTCCGGTAGTCGGTGGCGGCGCTTCCGTGGTCAGTCATCTGAACAGTCTGATCCTGCTTACCGTTTCCGGCAAAATTACTAATAACTTGGCTTTGGAAACCTTCCAGACCACCCAGAGCTTCTACCAGTTCGGACCGGTAGCCTTTAACTTCCGCACCCATAATAACGGAAATGTCCACGAAGCACCTCAGGGTGCCGTTACTATTACCGATACTTTCGGCCATAAGGTGGCCGAGCTACCGCTTCCTCAGGCTAATGTCTTGCCCAGCGCTTCCCGTCTGGTCACTTTTACCTGGGATAAGAAAAACCTGGTTGGCCGATATACCGCCAGCCTGGTGGCTACCTACGGCTCCGGCCAAACCAAGACTCCGCTAACGGCTACCACTACCTTTTATGTGGTACCGTTCTATCTGGTTTGGACAGTCGTTGGCGTGATTATTCTGATTATTCTACTCATCGCTCAGCGCAAACGGTTCAAGAAGCTGCTCCACGCCATCACATCTGACTAAGCTACCGGAATTGGAGGGGCCATTTCCCGATACTGCAGACTACTGTTCGCGGTCGTGCTGCTGGTTGTCACTGCCGCCGGAGTTGGTAGCGTTACCGCTCCCCGAACGGTTTTGGCTATTAGTCCGCTGGACAGTTTTACTGATATTATTAATAATACTCTGCCGGCCGCCGATAACGTCCAGCACGATATATCGTTCATCCTTCCGCCTGACGCCGAACAGGTGACTCCCAGCGACTGGATCTTAATCAATTTACCCAATTACAGCCAGATTACCGTACCGTACCAACTGGTTGGATCGTACGGCAATCCGATTATGACCGTGGTTGGCACTACATTGGAGATCACTAATATTGCCCTTCTGCCCGGTACCCGGTTCGAGCTGCTCGGCACAACCGCCGAAAACCCGAAGTCTCAGTCGGGATTTGAGGTTATCGCCAGTATCGCTACCGGCTCAGCGACCGGCCTGATCCGTAACCAGTCTACCACCGTAGCAGGACCAGGGAACAGCTTTATCTCTGTTTCAGCTACCGTCGATTCCCCGCTGGCCAGTCTGAA
>JAGWZN010000141.1 GCA_018968785.1 Patescibacteria group bacterium | reverse complement strand
AAGGGGGTGAAATATACGTCGCCAAAATACCGTCATATAAAATTACGGATTTAGCAAAAGCCTTACTGCCCACTGCCACCCTTAAGGAAGTTGGGATTCGGGAAGGTGAGAAGCTGCACGAAACCATGATTACCGAAGATGACGCCCGAACAGTCTACGACTATGGCGATCATTATATTATCTACCCCCAGGCTGATTGGTGGCATAAAGAAACCGATTTCAAGGAAGGTGGAAAAAGTGTAAAAGATAATTTTCGATACTCATCAGATACTAACACCGAGTGGCTCGATAGCAAGCGTATCGCTCAGCTCCTTCCAACCATCAAACCTGATTAGAACCTCATGATAACCTTAGGATCAAAGCGAATACTGGTTACGGGATCTGGCGGGATGCTTGGTAGAAAGGTTGTGGAAATCCTATTGGACTCTCCGCGGTACACAGTATATGGTGTAGAGAAGCACAAACAGGAAGTGAGTAGCCCCGCTTTCACTGTTTACGGCGACCTCACCGATCCGGCGTTTATTACCTCCCTACTTACGGAATCAAAGCCGGCTGTCATCATCCACTGCGCCGCTATTACCGATGTGGATTTATGCGAACGAGACCACGGTTTAGCTCGTACTTTACACGTGGATACTACGAAACAATTAGCTTCTTACGCTCCGGCAAAGTTCATGTATATATCAACCGACTCGGTTTTTGACGGACAGAGCGGCGGATATACCGAATCCGATACTCCGGCGCCCCAAAATTATTACGCGCTTACAAAACTGGAAGGAGAGCAGGCTGCTTTGTCCGCCAACCCTCAAACTACGGTACTGAGGACAAATATATACGGTTTTCATTATCCATTAGGCAGATCATTAGCGGAATGGGCGGTATCTAGCCTGAAGGCTGGTGAGAAAATTCATGGGTTCACTGATGTATTCTTTAACCCTCTTTATACGAAGCAGTTAGCCCGGATTATTTCTTTCTTCTCCGAGAGTAACTTCCACGGTATAATTCATGCCGCCTCCAGTCAAAATATCAGTAAATACGATTTCATCCGCTCAATCGCCACTAAGCTCCAGCTATCGCTTGATTTACTTCAACCGGGACGGTTACGGAAAGAAAATATGAGCGCCCGACGACCAACCAACTCCACACTTAATATCAATATGATGAAAGGGCTATATCCTAATCTCAATGACCTTTCTCTTGAAGCAGGCATCCAAGAATTCTGTATCGATTACCGATCAACACCTAAGAGCAAATTATGATTATTAGCATCCAAGACCGCCTGGTAGGCGAGGACCAGCCAACTTACTTTATTGCCGACATTGGCGCCAATCATGATGGCGATATCCGCCGAGCCAAACAGTTAATATCCTTAGCCAAGCAGGCGGGAGCGGACGCCGCTAAGTTTCAGCATTTTAAAGCTGATAAGATTGTTAGCGATTACGGATTTAGAAAAATGAAAACCCTTTCCCACCAGGCTAAATGGAATAAATCGGTGTTTGAGACCTATCAGGATGCTGAACTGAATCGTACCTGGAATAAAGAATTGGCAACTCACTGTCAAAAAGAAGGCATCCATTTTTTTTCCTCTCCTTATGACTTTGAAGCGGTAGAGATGCTTGATCCCTATATGCCCGCGTATAAAATAGGATCGGGAGACGTTAATTGGGACGAGATTATTATCCTCATGGCTAAAAAAGGTAAGCCGGTACTGCTGGCCACTGGGGCGTCGGACCTGCAAGAAGTAGTGCATGCCGTCGAGACAGTAATCAAGTATAATAAGCACTTGGTACTGATGCAGTGTAACACCAATTACACGGGGGATATGGAAAACTTTCGTTATATCAACCTACGGGTTTTACAAACCTACCGGACTTTATTTCCTGAGGTTATACTCGGACTGTCCGATCATACGCTCGGCCATGCCACCGTGTTAGGAGCGGTCGCGCTTGGCGCTCGAGTAATTGAGAAGCATTTTACCGATGACAACTCGCGTGTCGGACCAGACCATGCATTCGCGATGAACCCCCATACCTGGAGAGAAATGGTGGAGCGCACCCGTGAGCTGGAAAGCGCGCTCGGTTCGCCTATTAAAAGAGTGGAGCAGAATGAGGAGGACACTGTTATTGTGCAAAGACGGTGTATTCGGGTAACCAGGTCTATTCCGAAAGGACAGACAATCAAAGCCGATGATCTGGAGGTTTTACGTCCTGCTCCACTCGATTCATTTCCTCCCAATAAAATCAGCCTTGTGGTCGGTAAAAAAGCGACAAGAAATCTAGAAGCGGGCGAACATCTTAACTGGGAGGCTATATGTTGATCGGCAAGAAAGTTTCACTGCGGGCACTTGAAGAGAATGACCTACCCCAGCTACGTGACTGGCGCAATAACGAAAATTTCCGTAAGTATTTTCGAGAGTTTCGAGAGCTCAACCTCATAGATCAAAAGAAGTGGTTTGATTCCCAAGTGGTTAAAAACGAACAGACCATTATGTTTGGTGTTTTGGATACCCAAACCCAGGAACTGATTGGCGTATGCGGACTTTGTTATATTAACTGGGCTTACCGCAATGCCGATTTATCACTTTACATCGGGAAAGACCAAATATACATTGATACGG
>JAGWZN010000007.1 GCA_018968785.1 Patescibacteria group bacterium | reverse complement strand
TGAAGGGGTTTGACTCCACCTTCCAGAGTCAAGAGTCGGGTGAGCGCTACGCCAACACTATTCTCAGCTATCTTAACAACCATTATCCATTAACCGGCCATACACACTAAAACTGGACACTACCTTTCCGGGCGGACGCAGGCTGAGAAGGAGGAATATCCAGCGGGCGTTCTCCCGCCTAGAACAAAAAAACGTATCCAGTTATCGGGGTCTTATCCATAAGCATGAAAAAAGAAAAATCAAACGGCATTTCGACTGGGTAATTCTCAATGCCTTGGACGGTTAACCATGAAAGAGGCTGGATACCTATTCTGAAGTATTAACTCTCAGTCTCTTTGGTAGCCGTTCAGGTCCAAGGGCATGCAAAGATCGTAATTTGCCTTACCTTTCAGTTTCAGCCCGGCGGTATATAATGAGCTCATGTTTAATCTCATCGATGGCGTTATTATCCTCCTTCTGCTCCTGGCAATCGGCCGTGGCTGGCGGGCCGGACTGATTCGGCAAGGATTCGGACTGCTCGGATTCTGGGGCGGGGTGGCGCTCGGTATCTTCCTGGCGCTGCAGGTGGTCAACCGGTTTCCCGCTCAATCCGATCGGGCGCTGGCGGTTATCATGGCGGTACTGCTTGGCTTGATTATCGGTAGCACGCTCGGCGATATATTAGGCGTTCTAACCGAAAAACTGATCCGCTTAATTCGGGCCGGCTGGCTGGACTCACTGCTGGGCAGCGTTCTGGCGGTGGCGATGACGCTGCTCACCGTCTGGCTGCTCTCCGGTTTGGCATCGTACGTGCCGGTACCGGAGTTTAGCCAGGAAGTGCGCGCGTCTTCCATTCTCCGGTATCTGAACGATCGCTTGCCGCCGACTCCGACGGTATTAGCTGATCTGGAGCAACGGATCCTGCCCACTTTTTATCCCCGGGTCTTTATGGGACTGGCACCGACCCCGGCGCCCCCGGTCGGTCCGGTACCGACCGCGTTGGTGCGGCAGGCCATGGATCGCGATCAAGCCAGCGTGGTTAAGGTGACCGGCCTGGCCTGTGCGGCAGTGAGTGAGGGATCGGGCTTCATCGCGTCTCCCGGCCTGGTGGTGACGAACGCTCATGTGGTTGCCGGCGTCTCCCGGCCGATTGTCTACGACGGCAACGGCGCGCATGAGGCGGTTGTGGTGTTGTACGATCCGACGGTCGATCTGGCCGCGCTGCGAGTCAGCGGGCTGACCGGAGCGCCGCTAACACTGGATACGGTCGATCAGCCGCGAGGTACCGAAGCGGCCGCGCTCGGGTATCCGGAGAATGGCGGGTTTACCGGTATGCCGGCCGGGGTGCTGCAGGAGCTGCTGGCGGAAGGGCAAAATATTTATAACACCGGCAATAGCGTGCGCAAAGTGTATGAACTGCAGTCGCCGATCGAGCCCGGCAACTCCGGCGGCCCTCTGGTTTTGCCGGACGGACGGGTGATTGGCATTATCTTCGCGAAATCGGTCTCCGATGTCGGGATCGGTTACGCGCTGACGGCCGGCCAGGTGCAATCTGAGATTTCACAGGCTGCTGGTCTGACCCGACCGGTCAGTACGCAAGGGTGTGTGGCGGAGTAGGGGCTAATCAAAACAAAACAGTTGCGACTCAAGACTCTCCAGTATACTTGGTAGCCGATTCGGATCACTCAGGAGTCCGTATTCCCCAACCAGCTTGGCATTCAGTTCAACCAATTCAAGATCACTAAGAGGAAATTGTTTTTTTAACGCCAGCATTGCCAAATCTCTCGCCAGACCTGTAGGACACTGTTCTTTTAATAATTGTTGCATGGAAGCTACCGCAAAATGCAGTCGCTCCAATGTCTCTCTCGGAGACGCTTCCGGTGATGGTCGCCATCCGTCTAATTGTTCCATATATTTGCTTGATTCTTGTTTACCATAGCTGATAACCACTATTATTAACAGACCTTGCAAAAATACTCAAGAATAGTATTATCGAGCTAATTTATTAACAAATTATGAAAGGACTGAAATGGGTGGCTTATTAGGAACCGAAGGAATGATTCCCGGATTACCTACAGCGGTATCGGGACAAGAAGGGGGACAAGTAGGAGCTGATCAGAGAAGCTTGGAAGGGGGGGCAGCGAATCAAGAGCAAAATCTGAACGCGAGTGAGAGAGCACAATTAAGGAAAGTAATTCAGGAGGCCGGGCCAGCACTTGCTAAGATAGGAGTGTTGCCAGGCATAGAGGCGGCGCTCAAAAAAAATGGAAAAATATTGTCTCCACAAGATCGGGCTATCGATCAACTTATAGAAACAGCCGAACAGCTTAGGGGGCAATCTAATGAGGAGAGGAATAAAGCGGTTCAAGCCCTGGTAGAGGTTATCAAAAACGGCGTCAGCCCGGCGCAGGGTTCGGCCCAATAAAAAACACAAATACATAGCGCTACCGAGACGGGTGGCGTATACTATTCTTGTTCAATCATTAAGTATACGTCCATGCCGGCAGTGAAAAACGTGGTGATAGTGGGAGGCGGTTTTGGCGGGGTGCGGGTGGCGCTCGATCTGGCCCGCCGCGGTATCGGGGGAGTGAGTATTACCATAATCAGTAATAAGGCGCATCTGGAGTACTATCCGACCGTTTACCGCGTCGCGACCGGCCGATCGTCCGAGCAAGTCTGCATTCCGCTCGACACCATCTTCCGAGATACGTCTGTGAATATCATTAACGATGAGATTACCGCCATCGATACCGCCGAAAAAACGGTAATCGGCAATGAACGGTACACATACGATGAGCTGGTTTTGGCGGTAGGGAGCGAGACCGGCTATTTTAATATTCCCGGCTTACCGGAGTTCTCTTACGGCGTGAAATCGATCCGTGAGTCATTGGCGCTGAAGAACCATCTGCATGCCGTGCTGACTCCGTCGGCTGATCCGGCGCTGCCCCCCGAGCAGAAGGTGATAGCCGCGCATTTTATGATTGTGGGCGGCGGCCCGAGCGGAGTGGAGCTGGCCGGTGATCTGAGTTGGTACGCCAAGCGGATCGCGGTTAAGCACGGATCCGATCCGGCACTAGTGACGATTGATCTGATCGAAGCGGCGCCCCGGCTATTGCCGGTGCTACCGGCGGACGTTTCGGAACGAGTCAAAAAACGGCTACAGTCTTTAGGGGTTAATATCTACGTCAGCCGGACGGTCACCGGAGAAGAGGTGGAGCAGCTACTCATGAAAGATATGCAGATAAAAACCAAATCGGTCGTTTGGACGGCCGGGGTCAAGCCGAATACGTTGATCGGTAAGATTGAAGGGCTGGAGCTGGATCGGCGGGGCCGGATAGTGGTCACGGAACATTTGCAGGCGAAGGGGTGTCCGCATCTGTATGTAGTTGGCGATGCCGCCTCCACTCAATACTCAGGGTTGGCTCAAACCGCCAATCATGACGGCGAGTATCTGGCGCGTTTCCTGGCTGCCAAACTGGGCGGCCATACGGTGCCGGAATATCGGCCGATTTTGCCTATCAGTGCTATTCCGGCCGGTCCGAACTGGGCAGCGGTACTCTGGGGGAACCGGCGGATTTACGGGTTGCTTGCGTCCTGGCTTCGGCACGCGGCCGATATTCGTTATCTCAGTTCGGTGCTCGGGCTGTTTCCGGCACTGTCTATATTTCTGGCCGGTACCCGGGCATCGGAGTCCTGCCCGGTCTGTACGGGTGATGAGGTGGGGGAAAGGAGGGTAGCTTAGATACTGTGCGAATGAAACGAGCCGGAGTTATTCATTGCCTGATCTGTAGAGATTTGCTAATCTGAGAATGGCGTTTCTCGCTCGGGGAGTAGCATATGCGAAGCATATGCTACTCGTCGCTCGCAATATGAAAGATAATCTTTCGCATTGCTCGCCGGGGAGTAGCATAGCGGCCTAATGCGCAGGGCTGGGGGTCCTGAGACCGGAGGTTCAAATCCTCTCTCCCCGACCAGAGAAAAAGAACCATCAGAAGATGGTTCTTTTTCTCTGTAAACAGCAAGAGGATTTGAACGCTGAAAGAACGGCTGCCAGGGGGCAGCCGGACGCTTCAGCGAGGCGTTCCGGTTGACGCTTCTTTGCGAGCGCGGAAGCGAGCTAAGAAAGGAAAACCGGTGAAAGCAAATCCTCTCTCCCCGACCAAAGTAAAAGGAAGTACCTCAGGTACTTCCTTTTACTTTGTCTTAGCAGTCCAGGGCATTAGAGGTAAAAAGAGTGCGTAATTACTTGTAAAAACGCAGGTTTTGTAGAGGTATTGACTTATTCTTATATAATCTTATATAATATAATGTATATGACATATGAGAATATTTCTTCCCTAAGTAACAGACTCGAGGTAATCCCTGCCTACCTCTGGCTCAAGATTGCGCAGATCGATGAGCTGAAGGGCCGGTTCATTGCAACTACGAGCATGAGCCCGCAGGTTTTGACGAGCTTAAAAAGGTCGGTGCTCATTACCTCTACCGGTGCGTCTACCCGCATCGAAGGCGCCCGGCTCAGCGATGAAGATATCGAAAAATTACTGCGCGGGTTGTCCGTGCGCACCTTTGCCGACCGCGATATTGAAGAAGTAAAGGGATACTACGAACTCTTAGACATGGTATTTAATGACTGGCGACACATTCATCTTACCGAGAACAGTATTAAGGCGCTGCACCGCGATCTCTTAAAATATGCCCACAAAGACGAACGCCACCGCGGTGAGTATAAAAAGGCAGAAAATCGGGTTCAGATGTTTGACCCTTCCGGGAAGGTAATCGGTACCGTTTTTGAGACCACGCCTGCCTATCTTACTTCGAAAGAAATGGAAGACCTCGTTGCCTGGCTGACTCAATCGTTTAAAGAGAACGTCTATCATCCGCTGCTCATTATCAGCAACTTCGTAGCGGAGTTCTTAAAGATTCATCCTTTTCTTGATGGTAACGGCCGGTTGTCGCGGGTTCTGACCAACCTGCTTCTCCTCCAACAGGGGTACACGTACATGCCGTACGTGTCCCATGAGAAGCTGGTTGAGGATAATAAGGCTGGCTACTACGCTTCGCTGCGTGCAAGCCAGAAGACTTTCGGAAGCGGTATAGAAAACATCGTGCCCTGGCTTGAGTTTCTCCTCGAGATTCTCTTAAAACAATCCCAGATGGCGGTTGGGCTCCTGTCGCAGGAAGATATCTCTAAGTCCCTTTCGAAGCGGCAGCTGGTGGTATGGGAGTACTTGCAAACAGTTCCTGAGGCCACCCCGCAGGAGATCGCTACAAAAACAGGTGTCCCACGGCCGACTATTAACCAAGTAGTCGGTAAGCTGCTGCAGATGAAGAAGATTGAGCGGATCGGCCAAGGTCGCAGCACACGTTACCGAAAGACCTAACTATGGACCAGCTCACCTCAGCCTGACTCGAGCGTTACCTCTCGCTCTTCCGTGACCAGACTAATACCCACTTCGTATCTTTACGAAGTGTGGGAAGAAGGGATAAGTAAGGCTTGAATAAGAAGAGGATTTGAACCAAGAGGTGGGGTTGGATGGGTGGAACGCTGAGCGATTGCCAAACCCCCGCTCTTGACTTACAATAGAATCGCATTCGTAAACTGAGCTCTATGCATAAAAAATCGTACACCTCGATCTGGGCGGTCCTCATCGCCCTCATCCTCACCGGCGGGTTAGTCCTGGCCATCAACCGGGCCCAGGCCGAACAGTCCGGCGGCAGCCCGGAAAGCGGCGCCACTTCGCGCCTTAAAACCCTCTACGACAGCCTCGTCGCTTCCGGTTACGGCAGCGACAGCAACACTCCCGACTGGGGAACCGACTGGAACCGCATCCAGACGGCCGCCACCTGGACTCCCAGCGGTAACGCCACCGCCGGCGACGTGGCCAGCGGCAAAACCTTTTACGGCGGGAACCGCACCCAAGTTACCGGCACCTACAGCAAGCCGCAGCCCTGTCCGGATCAGGCCTTCCATGACAACTACGGCGGGTCGGTTACGACCACTACCAACTGTAACCTGACCTGGACCGTGCCTGGCGACGGCATTACCGGCACCGACCACCAGGATCCGGTCAACGGGCTAATCTGGAGCTACCTTATTCTGGACAGCTCGCATACCGCCGTGTTTAGCGCCAGCTCAGGCAGCACCTTTAACTGGAATGGCCAGTTTAACTTTACCGTCTCCAGCGCCAACGCTACCGCCGGCGCCGTTTACTCCAACAACGGGGCAAACTTCACCGTGGTCAGTACCATCACCGGCGGGACCACCCTGACCGTCAACAGCCCAACCGGCAAGCCGGCCGGCAGTGGCACTCTGACCAAAGTTTCCGGCACCGGCGACGCTACCATCACCTTCTCGGCCATCGCCAATAACGGCGGCAGTAATGGCGACGTCGGCGGGGTGACCGCCATGCAGCTCTGCGCCAATATGGGCAACGGCTGGCGGCTGCCCTCCCAAAAAGAGCTGATGCAGGCCTACATTGACGGCTCTTACTGGAACCTTTCTCAGCCGTCCAACTACTTTTGGTCAAGGACGGAGAGCGGCGGCGGTACTGCCTGGTACGTTGCCCTGAACAGTGGCTTCACGACCTCCAATGGCGAGTCGACTGCCTACCAGGTCCGCTGCGTCCGGTAGACCGGGTGATTATTTAATTTAATTATTTGGCCGCCGCAGGCGGCCGACCGAAATTTTTGCCCATGGCTCGTTATGAACACCTCCCCGTCTTTAAAGCGGTCTATGACTTTAATCTGTACTTCCACCGTTTGGCCCAGGGCTTTCCTAAAGATGTGAAGTATGGCTTGGCCGGAGAGGTGCGGGCGCTGCTTTCCAATCTGCTGGACCAGATTGTGCTGGCTAATAACAGCCGGGATAAGGCCGTGTGTTTAGCGCAGGCGGAGCACTGTATTGAGCTGGCCAAAATCAAGAGCCGGATGCTGCAGGACTTGGGAGCGCTCAGTGTGAAGAGTTACGCCCACATTGCCAAAACCCTGGTTGGTATCTCCCAACAGATTTCGGCCTGGGAAGCCTGGGCGAAAAAGAACCTTAGCAACTAAGTGACGTGAAGAGTAAACGGCAAGGAAAGAACTGCCGGACTTGGCTTGTCCTATCCGGTGGGAATCTTCTGCCTCACTACGGCTGCCGCCCCAATTTGGGATAGAGGAAAAGCGTCCTACTCCGCTTGCCGGAGCTGGAAGCTTGCGTGGCGCAAGTCGGCAGCAAGGATGTCAGCCGTCCAACAACTTTTGGTCAAGGACGGAGAACGGCGGCGGTAATGCCTGGAACGTTAACCTGAACAATGGCAACACGAACAACAATGGCGAGACGAATGCCAACCAGGTCCGCTGCGTCCGGAAGCGAGGCCTGCCGTTTTCTCTTCAGGTCGCAGTAACCATAGGAAGCATGGAAACCTGGTTTACTTTTGAAAATCTGTATAAGGCCTACCGGGACTGCCGCAAGGGCAAATCGGCCAGCCTGAACTGTCTCCGCTTCAGCTACGCTTTGGAAGATAACCTACTGGCTCTGGAGCGCGAGCTGGTTGAGCGAACCTACCGGCCCGGCCGTTCCATTGCCTTCATCGTCCAACGTCCGAAAATACGGGAAATTTTTGCCGCTGAGTTTCGGGATCGGGTGGTACACCACTTGCTGTTTAACTATCTGTCGCCCCGGTTTGAGCGGGCATTCATTCATGATTCCTGGGCCTGCCGAAAGGGCAAAGGGACCCACCGGGCGTCTTTGCGCCTGCGGCAGTTTATGGCAGGGGCTAGCCAGGATCTCGGAAAAAAGGACGCTTTTTATCTCAAAATGGATATCCGGAGCTTTTTCACCTCGATTGATCAGGAAATCCTCTATAATCTGGTGACTCAGAAAATTAAAAACCAGGAAATCCTCTGGCTAGCCCGCACCATCATTTTTCACGATTGCGCTCGGGATATTCCGCCCAAGCGGCAAAGCTCCCCAGCGCTGTTTAACCGGCTGCCAGCTCAGAAGTCGCTTTTTAAGGTGCCCAAAGGCAAGGGGCTGCCAATTGGTAATCTCACCTCGCAGTTTTTTGCTAACGTCTATCTGAATGAGCTGGATCAGTACGTAAAGCACAACTTAAAAGCCCGCCGCTACCTGCGCTATGTGGATGATCTGGTAGTGGTGGGAGAGCGACGGGAAACCCTGGAACGTTTTCGAGACGAGTTTAGTGTTTTTACCGCTAACCGGCTGGCCTTGCGTTTTCATCCCGCGAAGACGGTTATCCGACCATTGACCTGCGGAATTGATTTTGTCGGTTATTTTGCCCGATTTGGATACACTCTGGCGCGCCGACGCACGGTCTCAGACTGGCGGAGGCGGTTGGAGTCTCTGCGGCTGGCGCCACGCCGGAAAGGTCGGCAGGCCATGGAGTCGTATCTCGCCCACGCCAAGTGGGCGGATGCCTACTGGCTGCAGCAAAAAATGCTGGCGCTCTTTCCTCGTTTTCGGCCGCTGCCGAAAGGACGGTTGGACGAGCTGGGAAAAATCGAATTCTTAAACCTGATGGAGGAGTGAAATCGATAGACTTGGCTAAGCCCGCTTAGTCGTGATACGCTTGCGGCATGAATGCTAATGAACGCGCTTTAACCGAGCTTCCAGATGATTTCCTCATTTTTATAGACGAGGTCGGTGACCCGTTTCTGCACCGTGATCGGACAAGGTATGACGATCCAACCGTGTTTCCGGTGATGACTGTGGTTGCGGTTGCAATTGAGCAGTCAGTCTATGCTAGTGATACGGTGCCCCGCGTCAATGCTCTGAAGGAAAAACTTTTCGGCACTACAAGTTCCCATTTGCATTCGAGAGAAATTCGCAGAAAAGAAGGTGGGTTTAAGGTCTTGTTAGACGCTGGTATTTACGAGTCATTTAAGCGGGAAATGGATAATATCCTCTTAGAGTCCCGTGCTACACTTATCTCATCATCTATCAACAAGCTCATTCTACTTGACCGGATAGAGAGGTTTGAGCGAGAAAGTTCCCAACCTTACAACCTCGGCGATATCTACCTGCGAAATGTTGATTTTGTTCTTGAAAGGTTAGGGCATTTCCTTAAGGCGCGATCTGGACAGATAGTGTTTGAAACCCGCGGTCGATCAGAAAGCAGGCGAGTCCAAGGGGTGCTCATCGATGCTAAACAAAAGGGAACTTTCTATTTCTCGCCCGAGCGGTTCGGTGCTATTCGGGAGGAGATCCGTTTCTTTTCCAAGAAGGATAATATAGTCGGTCTTCAACTGGCGGACTACTGTGCCTATCCATTCGCTCGCCATGCTCGAAACGGTGGAGACAAGGATAATAAATTCTTTGATTTCCTTCGCCAATTTATATACAAGGGTGGGAGCGGAGAATACGGACTTAAGGAATGGTCATGACAAAGCAAAACCCCGGTTTCCCGAGGTTTTGCCGACTGAGACTACGCCCAGTCCATTACTGGTATTTAATCATGCCGGAGATATTTTGTCAAGCAGGCCAACAGCAGTGTAAGCTTCCCGGCTTGACAAGAACTCCGATTTTAGGTAAAAATATCAGTGAAGTACGCAATAATAAACTGCTGGGTGCTGCGGTGTTCCCTCGGAGTATCCGGGACTTAAGCCGCAGAACATCATCCGGCAGCACGCTACTTCAACAAAGGATCCGGCCTAAGCGTCGGGTTTTTTGTGTGTCAGGATTCTCGCCGTCCAGCTGTCCTTGAACAGCTCTTTGCCGCCGACAATATTTCCCTTCAGGAGCGAGTGAAAGTCCTCTCCCAGACGCTTACTGTTTAGGAATCGGGCGAGCGCTCCGACAATCCAGTCGGCGACCTGGATATTGGCGCTCGTCGTTGAGTCGACCATCTCTACTTGTATAACCGATCCGGTAGGCATGGTTGGTAGTAGCCGAGCGGTCAACTTGTCACGGAACATAGCCCGGGTTACTCGCTTTAGATGGCGTTGGTCGCAGAAGATGCGCAGCTCCTTATCAATAGAGGGGGCGTAGTCGGCTACCGTTTCCCCTACCACGGCGGTATACAGCTCTCCGCTCCTGATCGAACTCTTGTGTCGATAATCTTCAGGGATATTGTGGCGATCTAGGTATGAGTAACGGATCCGTACGTCAAGCTCAGATATGAACCGGACTGTGGCCAGTCTTAGCGTGTCATCTATGTCCACGGCCGAAAACTTTATCTCCGGCTGGTTCCGCATTTTTCGAGGGAATTTAGCTCTCTGCCAAGCTCTGAATTGTTTCTCAGTTCGCCGAGGGTCGCCCACCGTAAATGAGGCGATAACAAAGTACCTACTGTCGCCATCCTTGGTAAACTGCCCGGATTCATCGAGGAAGATATGGGCCATATGTACGATCATACCACGCACCACCTAGTTTTCCAGACCGATTTTGTAAGGTAACCAAGCGGACCGCGGTTGCCCAATCCGGCGGACTGTTTTATAGTAGAGACATGGAGTGTTTGCACCCCCATCATAGCTCGGCCCGCTTTCGGTCGTTGCGGCGTTCCCACGACTTCTTATGCCGCCGCTTCCCAGCTTATCACCGCTGGCACCACCATCCCCACCACCAGCGGGTCCACCTGATTGTCCTGGCTACCTACACTTTAGCCGTGGTAGTTTTGGTCTCTGGCGTCTTGCTGGGCGGCCGGATCAGCCGGGCCAGCAGCAGCGCCATCACCCTGACCGGCAGCGCCTCCGTCTCCAACACCGGCGCGTCCTTAACCTTTACCCCGGCCAGCTACAACAGCAATGTCACCATTGATAACTACACCCGCCAGCTCTCCGGCTACGCCTGGAGCGATGATCTGGGCTGGATCTACTTCGGCGGCGGCAACAGTAATCCGGCCGGACCGGTGCTGGCCGATAAAACCGGCAAGCTCTCCGGCCAGGCCCTGGCCTTAAACGGCGGCGCTCTGGACTTTAACGCCTCGCCTACCGGCGCCAACGTCTCCATTGACAGCAACGGCAACTTCTCCGGTTACGCCTGGAGCACCGATCTGGGCTGGGTGAACTTCAGCGGTGTCTCCGCCGCCGGGTATCATCCCGACCTTCTGCCGCCGGATAATCCGGCCACGGTCAGCGCCCTCAACGCCGCCGGCGGGTCGGTCAGTCTGACCAGCGGCTCCTGGTACAACTATCCGGCGCCGGCGTTCAGCTGGTCGGTTCCGGCCGATTACGCCGATACCATTACCCCTTCCGGCATCGCCGGCTACTACGTCTACTTCGGTACCGATAACACGGCCGATCCGTTCACCGCCGGCAGCTATCAGACCGGTCTCAGTTACACCGCCGGCAGCCTGACCGGGGGCAGTACCTACTATTTGCGCCTGTCCACCCTGGATAACGCCGGTAACCGCCAGACCGCCGTCACCCTCTTTACCTATAAATACGATACCGCCGCGCCCTCTGCGCCCACCCTGCTCACCGTCTCGCCATCCGGCTACTCTGCCACCAATAATTTCACCTTCCTCTGGGCTACCAGCGGCAGCAGCGCCGCCAGCGATAGCGGCACTCCCACCGTCGGCTCCGGTGTGGCCGGCTATCAGTATAAAACCGGGGCTAGCAGCGGCGCCTACTCCGGCTGGTCGGCTACCGTTACTAACGGCTCGGTTACCCTCAGCCAGGCCGCCTACCAGGAAGGGGCTAACACCTTTTACCTGCGCTCGGTGGATAACGCCGGCAACTTCTCCGATCCGATCAGCACCACCTTCTACTACGCCGGCACCGCTCCCGGCGCGCCCCAGAACTTGAAAGCGACCCCCACTACTTCCGAAAACCAGCCGGCTGCCAGCAACAGCTTTGCCTTTAGCTGGGACCTGCCCGCAACCTATAACGGCGGGGTCAAGCAGTCAGGACTTACGCATTTTCTTCATTTCCCTTACCATAGTGCTACTTAGTACTAAGTAAGGAGGATGGAAAAAACACGTATCACCACTACCCTGTACAGCCAGTTTCTCCTGGCTTCAGAGGGTAATATCACTGCGACCCGAGCTGAAGAAGTACTCTTAGAGCCGGGAATACATGACAGAATAACCCGTTGGTTGGCAACGAGTCAGTTAACTCCGGGCATGCTCTTTGATCAGGTCAAGTCTCTAGTCAACCTTTCTGGTGGCTGGTTCATCTTGGATGACTCGGTCCTGGACAAACCATTTGGCCCAGAGATTGACCTTTCCTGCTGGCAATACTCAGGCCGTCAGCACAAGCCGGTACGGGGTATCGGACTCTTAACTCTAATCTGGACGAACGGGATCATTGCCGTGCCGGTCAACTACCGGGTCTATGATAAGAAAACCGACGGGAAGAGCAAACACAAGCATGCCAGGGAACTGCTTACCTGGGCTAAAGGTCACGGCTTTACTCCAGAAGATGTACTGATGGATGCCTGGTACACCGCCAGCCAAACGTTGCGGCTGATTGCTCGGTTTGGTTGGACCTGGATCGCCGAGATTAGGAGTAACCGAGTATGTTACACTCCGTCTGGAGCCAGACAGCACCTTAAGGACCTGTCTCTGCGGGAGAACGGTGGAACCGTCTATCTAAAAGAGGTAGGATATGTGCGTGTAGCGAAGTCGGTCACCCAGCAAAACGGGTGCGTTCGCTACCTGGGGAGTAACAATCTCCAACTGGCGGATGTAAGCCTCGCTTACGCCCGCCGGTGGGAGATCGAAGTATATCACCGAGAAATCAAACAAGTCACCCGAGTAGCCAACTGCCAAGCCAGGAGAAGCAGAAGTCAACGCAATCATATCTTCTGCGCACTCCTTGCCTATACCAGTCTGCAGTTCCACCGGTTTACCACGGGACTCACCAGTTACCAGACTAAACTAAAAATACTTGCTCCGGCTATTCGGGACTATTTAGCGACACCTACCGTAGTCATGTTTTAGGAAAATGCGTAAGTCCTGAATTCTTCTGAAACTGAGCATCCCGTCCCCGTAGAGAGCTTGAAGAATGCGATAGGTGTCGGTAGGTGTGCGTCCGGTCGCGAAACCAATAACCGGATCCGGTTTGTGAACAATCTGATGAGCGATGATGCCGGCGGCGCTTTCCCCAACCATTTCGGGAGTTGGAAGTATTCGAATCTCCATCATCTGAGCTGATTGTTCAGGGTGTTGGTTGAGGGGCATGATGTCTTCTCGAAACGATGAGAGCGCCATAATCAGTATTGTTGCAATTCGCGCTTATCATAACACTTATTGTTCAGTTTTAAAATGATGGTGTCGGAGTTGCGTCGACATCAAGGGCGAGAGTATCTCTCTAAAAACTCGGCTGGGTTTATAATAAGCGTCTTGTTATAGCTGCCAAGGATAAACAGATCTTTATCTCCGGAAATTATATAATCGATATCCACCATGTGGGTGATAGCTAAAACGTGATTATCATCAGGATCGCGAGAAATGACGCTGGGAACCTTGGTGGGGTGGGCTATAGTAAAGTGCTCGTGAAGAGTATTTTCTATTTGGTTAAGACGTTGTGGACTATATTTAAATTTGTTAATCAGTACTCCTTTTAACTCAATAATTAACGTTTCTGAAGTAAAAGCGAGAATTCGTTGCTCTACCGCTAAATCTAAAATTAAGCCCGGTTTACCTCCTAATGTAATTGCCGAGATGAGGATATTAGTGTCTAGAATGACGTTCATTTTTCAGAACGGTATTCTGCAACCAAACGCTCAATATCCGCTTCATTTTTTACCCCTTGCTTTTTAGCTTGGGCGCGGCCGTAGCGATACAAAGAATCTAACTCTTTGCGGTTAGCAATATACCTACGAGTCGCTTCTTGGATTAATCCGCTGCGGGTACGGCACTCTTGTTGGGCAACTTGATCAATTTCATCGAGTAAAGTTGGGGGTAGGGAAACGGGAATAACCTTTGATGCCATATAACTTCTTTCTTATTTATAAGAGAATAATATAAAAACTATATAAAAAGTCAATGGCTGGAAATTAAGATTCATATATTGAAATAAAAAGTTCCGTCAGATAATATTCA
>JAGWZN010000140.1 GCA_018968785.1 Patescibacteria group bacterium | reverse complement strand
GCGGAAGCGAGCTAAGAAAGGAAAACCGGTGAAAGCGAATCCCGGCCCCACCTATACTAGCCAGTTCTAGAACTAGTTCTCAGATGCAGTCGGTTCGGCTCCGCCCGCTACCGCCCTTGTCTTGTTTTTCAGCGTAGTATGCACTTCATCCAGTAGCTGCCGTACTTCCTCGCTGCAACCCTGACGGTTCACCCAACCCTGAATCGGCTGATATTTTTCCGATCCATACTTTTCAATAGTCAAGAAAAACGACCCCACCCGTCTTTTGCCTTCAAAAATCTGCAGACGGTATGTATCAAAAAAGTGCAGGAATTGATCGTACTCGAACTGAACTCATCCGTTTCAACCCGTAATCCATATTCTGACAACCGGCTGATTATTGAGTCGCCGAGCAACTGACAAAACAGTTGTCTCACTTCGGTGGCAGCCTGTTCTCGAGACCTTTGCTGAGTTTCGTCCAATTCCTCGAGCGTACACGGTTGGGCTAGTTGAGCACTTGCTTCTGGTACATAAGCCTGCATTTCTCTTAATATCTTTAACTTGTCAGACTTGTCGGTTTGTTGTAACGGCTCATCTACTTCTTGCGGCTTCTGACTGACCCCCGGTTGACTATCTTGATATCCTCCAAGTTTTCCATTTTGATCAGTTCCGGCCGGATTTTGGCCAATCTCTTGATACGCTCTGCTTTCGCGTACTGACCAGTTAATATCAGGTCGCATCTCTCCCATATTTGTAATAATTAGCTATAAACACCGTTAGAATATCAACAAACTCATCCGGCGTCAATTTGCATAAATGCCTTTCACAGCCAATTATGCATCCACTACCTCTGTCCCGGTTTTTTTCCTATTATGGAGTAGTACATGCCCATACTTACTCACCCCAAAACCTGGAACCAGGCGTCAGTAGGTTTCCTCTCCCTCCTTCTCCTTTTTTGCCCTTCAGCTCCTGGTTCATCAGCCTCAGTGGCCTGGTTAATATCAGCCTGATCCGGGACGTTTTGATTCTCTGCCTAGCCGCGGCAGTCCTTTTCTCTCATCCCCAGCCCAGCCGGAACCCGGCCATAATCTGGGCGATACTGTTTTGCGTCTGGGCCGCGCTTTCGTATCTGTGGCGGACCGACAGTCCGACCCAATGGCTGCGCGGGTTACGGTTTGATATCATGCCGGTCTTTTTCTTTGCCTTGGTGAGCCAGCTCCGACTTCCCGAACCGGGACATACGGCAATCCGCCGGGTTATCTATGCTGGTTTTATCGTGATTGCCGTTATTTCCGCCCTGCAGCTTGCCGACGTGAATATCCCGCTCGCGACCGGTTATTCCGGTGTGGGCGCCTTGGCGGCAGTCCATAAGGTCAGATACTCCGGCATCGGCGCCTTGCTCACCCGGTTTTCTCCTGCTGGTCAGCTTCTCTATTGCCGGACTGTTTGTGAACTATCTGACCGGCCAGGTCGGCGTTTATTTCTTTTGGCTATTTATGGCGATCAGCTGCCAGGAGAGCAGCGCCAGCAGCAGATAGATGAGCAGGTTCATATATGCAGGGTATCATATATACTGAAAGCATAATACTTGGAGAGTGAAAGCGTATTAGTGAAAGCGTATTTTCGACGCCACTATCTGCCAATCTGCCTGCTGCTCCTGACCTGGGGTAGTTATTTTATCTACCTGTTTTCCCGGATTCTCAGCTTCCGGCCGGACGGGTTTTACTTCGGCCATGAGTTTATTTGGAGTGATTGGCCGCTCCATATTACAATCGCCACGACTTTCGCCACCAAACCGCCGTCGTTCTGGTTCACCTACCATCCGTTTTACGCGGGCGGACAGATGACATACCCGTTCGTGGCCGACGCCATCTCCGGTTTGCTGATGCGGATCGGCCTACCGTTGATACCGGCAATGGTCCTGCCGTCCATTCTCACCGTGCTACTCCTGTTGGTTAGCTTGTATGTCTTTCTGTACGCGCTGCTGCGATCACGATCCGCCGCCTATCTGGCGATCAATCTGTTTTTCCTTTCGGCCGGCTTCGGCTTCATCCACTATATTCAGCATTTGATCAACCAGCCGGGCGTCAATCCTTTTCTCTCGGAAGCGCCGTTCGGGCGGTTCGATCAGTACGCCTGGTACGGGAGCAATGTTATTGAGGCGCTCCTGGTGCCGCAACGGGCGTTTCTGCTTGGGCTGTTAGTAGCGACCGCCGCCTTAGCGATCTTCATTCGGTCAATCCATAACCGGAGCCGGGCGGGACTGATCACCGCCGGCGTACTGGCGGGCTGCCTGCCGATTATTCACCCGCATTCCTTTATTGCCACGGTAGTCATCTCGGCCGTTCTCTGTCTGTTTTACTGGTGGCGTTGGCGATGGTTGATGCACTTTGTCCTGCCGGCCGCCGTAATCAGCGGCTTGCTGTACGCGGTATTTATTGCCGGCGGTATTCAGATCAGCCACTTTATGAGCTGGCAGCCGGGCTATACCAGTCGCTCTTTCTCTGACTGGTTCGTGATGTGGGGCTGGATCTGGGGGATGATGCTGCCGCTGGCGGTTATCGGCGTTATTTTCGGATGGAAGCGGTTCTCCGCCGATTTCCGGGCGGTCATTATTGCCGGCGCTTTGCTGTTTACGGCTGGCAACCTCATTCTGTTCCAACCAATTTCTTGGGATAACG
>JAGWZN010000139.1 GCA_018968785.1 Patescibacteria group bacterium | reverse complement strand
TAAAAAACATTCCCTTAAGATTACCTTTTTGCTATCCTAAATTTAGTTCTACCCGCCATTTAATCTCGGGCTGTATGAAGGAGCGTATTATCATCTTTTTGCTGGTTGCGTGCGGTGTTATTGCCACCGCGGAGCTGGGCGTTATCCTAACCACCGTATCTCCCTATACCGCTAACAAAGATGTACTATGGACCTTTTTTGTCTGCCTGTTTCTCTCTCTCACTACCCTTCTGACTATCATTTGGCATTTTGGTAAAAAGAAAGCGCAGGGTGAAATGGAGCGGGTTTCAATTTTCGCTTCCATCCGTCAAATTGGACTGTTATCCGCGGTGGTTGTTCTTAGTTTGTTTTTTCGTAGTCTGGGCATTCTAACCCTTTGGGACATCATTCCACTGGCGATCTCCGCCCTTTTAATTGAATTCTTCTTCCAGGCCGATAAATCAACCCTCGCTCATGAACCTCGATAAACGGATGCAAACAATCCGGGACATGGTAGAGGAGCGGCTGCGGTCAGGAGATAATCCGGCACGAATCAGCCAGGATATACTGGGCCGGAAGGGGGAGATCACCCGCTTGTTTCAAGCAATAGTCGCGTTACCGGAACATGAACGCGCCCGGTACGGCAGCGCGGCCAACCGCTTGAAAGCCGAGATGGAAACGGTATTAAAGACCGGCGGATCAGCCCAAGCGGCGGTATTTGACCCGACTGTGCCGGCTAACCCCGGTCGGTACGGCACTATTCACCCGGTTTCTCAGATGATTGAGAAGATCGTCACCATTTTTCAACAGCTCTCTTTTGACGTGATTGAGGGGAATGAGCTAGTCACGGAAAAAGAGAACTTTGAAAGCTTAAATATCGACAAAGACCATCCGGCGCGTGACAGCCATGAAACATTTTACGTTAAGGAAAATTTGCTGCTGCGAACCCAAACTTCCTCGATGCAAGTATCCGAGATGAGCCGCCGCGCCCGATTGAACCAACTGCCGATTCGGGTAGTGGCACCGGGCAAGACCTACCGCCGGGAGTCGGATCAGACCCATTCACCCATGTTTCATCAGATTGAAGGATTTATGGTGGATACCCAAACGACCTTCGCTGACCTGAAGGGCGTACTAGAGTATGTGGTGGACCGATTGTTCGAAGGTCAGGTAGAGTGCCGGTTCCGACCGCATTTCTTTCCGTTTACCGAACCAAGCGGCGAGATAGATATCCGCTGGAAAAAAGGAGCGGTCGGCGAAGGAAAGCATACCGGCTGGCTCGAGTTGCTCGGTTGCGGGATGATCCATCCGCTCGTCTTAAAAAGGGCCGGAATCGATCCGCGGGTCTATCAAGGATGGGCCTTCGGGATTGGTATTGAACGCCCCATTATGATTGGTAACCAGGTTCCGGAACTGCGGCGGTTCTTTGACGGATCGCTCTCTCTTCTTAAACAGTTTGAGGCGGGTGTATGAAGATAGCGTATAAATGGCTACAAGAGTATATAAAGACCGGACTCTCCCCCGAAGAGCTGGGCGAGCAGTTCCGTTTGACCTCTTCGGAGGTAGAAGAGATCGTGAATTGGAACGACCGTTTTTCCCACTTGGTCATCGGCCATGTCGAATCAGTTGCCCAACACCCGCGATCCGATCATCTTTTTCTGACACAGACCCGAGTCGGACCGAACCAGGTTAAAAGTATCGTATGCGGTGCTCCTAATGTGGCAGCCGGACAGACGGTGGTAGTCGCCTTACCGGGAGCAACCGTAATCGGCCATGATGGCGAGTCGCATCAGATTGAAGAAACCGTTATCCGCGGCGAGCAGTCCGAAGGCATGTTATGCGCTGCCGACGAGATCGGCCTACCCGAACCGGAGGGGGAACAGGGGATACTGGTGCTATCTGAGAAAGTGCCGGCTGGAACGCCGGCCGCCGAAGCGCTCCATCTGGATGATACCGTACTGGATCTCGAAATCACGCCCAACCGTCCGGACCTGCTATCCTATCGAGGACTGGCTCGCGAGTTAGCTACCATTGAAAAGAAGCGGTTACCGGAAGTGCCGATTTACACCTATGAGCCGGCTCATGAGCGGCAGGTAAATCCGATTCATATCAGCATTGAAGATTCGAAGCTGTGCTCCCGCTACTCCGCAATCTGTTTGAAAAATGTAACGGTGCAGCCGTCTCCCCAGTGGATGCAGTCGCGCCTGACTCTCTCTGGCATTCGCCCGATCAACACGGTGGTAGATGTGACTAACTATGTGATGCTGGAACTTGGTCAACCGCTACATGCTTTTGATTTGGATCTTCTCACAACCGAGCCGCATCCCGCCCTGAAAGTGCGGGCGGCCAAAGCGAAGGAACGGATTACGCTCATTGGCGAGAAAGAGAAGGCGCTCGCAGCCGGCGATATTGTCATTGCCGGAGGTAAGGATCAGCCGATTGCCTTAGCCGGCATCATGGGTAACGCCAGCACCGGTATCTCTCAAACCACCACTCGAGTACTACTTGAGTCCGCTGTGTTCTCCGGTCCGCAGATCCGCCGCGCCTCCCGCCGTCTCGGCATACGCACCGAAGCCAGCACCCGGTTCGAGAAGGGGCTAGACCCGGAACAGACCGTGACCGCCTTAAAGCGGGCGATTTATCTCTTGCAGGAAATTTCGACTGCCGAGCTAGAAAGCGGCAT
>JAGWZN010000006.1 GCA_018968785.1 Patescibacteria group bacterium | reverse complement strand
ATTATGAAAGTGCAACCCAAACAGTTCTTAAATTCACTTCGTCATAACCAGGGGACAGCCTATGGCGCATGCTGGTCGCTGAACGGAAATCAATCTTTTAGTGAAGTTCTTTGAATTCTCCTAAAACATTAGACTTCTTTCCTAATCCCACTTTCTATCTAATTTTTATTCCTTTTAGTTACCGTAAAGCGGAAGTTACGAAAGCAGTCGATTATTGGTACCGGGAAGAGGATTCGAACCTCCACGCCTTGCGGCACTAGCTCCTAAAGCTAGCGTGTCTACCGTTCCACCATCCCGGCCGGAATAGCCTTATTGTAACGAATTATGCCTCAAATAACTAGAACTAACTCTAGTAGCTACACCGCGATCAGATCTTTAATTTTCGTAAACAGCGCGTCTTTTATCCCCGCCACCTTCATAATGTCCTCAATCCGGTTAAAGTTACCGTTCTCTGTACGGTAAGCAATAATCCTTTCGGCATACGATTTGCCGATGCCGGGCAAAGAGTCCAGTTCGTCTACCCCCGCCGTATTAATATTGACCTTTTCCCCGGTACTTTGGCCACTTGGCTGATCGTCGGCAACAGGAGTAGGCAGAGGAGCGGATACCTGTATCCCCACTTTTTGTAACGCGGCGATCCACTGGCGTTGCTGTTCTTCCAGGACATCGTTCGCCCGCGAAACCTCATCTACCGCCGCCTGCAGTTTCTGGTTATTTTCCGTCACTGCTGATTCGACTTTCGTGAGCCGATCTTGCAGATCTACCACCTGTATCGCCACCTTATTCAGTTGCTCCTGTACTGTCGGAGTCGGGCTCGGTTTTGCAGTGGGAACCGGTGAAACAGTGCTTTTAGGCGTCGGCAAAGGGCGGGGAGAGGCTGTGGATGTGTGCCCCGGCGACCCCGACGCGATCATTGATACCTCTTCCTCGCTAGGAAACAGGCCGGCTTTTGTCGATTGGAGGAATGACCAGGTTTGAGCCCGCACAGCAGGGGAGACAGAGAACGTAACCGTCACCGCGGCAGCAATAGCGACACCACCTATTACCCATAGCCGTTTCTCCTTGATCCAATCGACCGTCACAGACCAGAAATGAAGAAGAGGAGTAGGAATCTGCATGAGGGGAGATTAAGGGGTAGCATCCCCACCATACTGCCACTCTCCCTCCGGTTCAAGCTATTCCAATCCGCCGGTATTTTTAGAATAGGTCGCTTCAGGGTGATTTTTGAAAAACTCAAAATGTTCCGACAGCGCCGCTTCCGCCTTCTCTTTTACTTCTTGCAAAAATGACAAATCTGTTAACGAGGCCATTCGAAAATCGGGCAGCCCTGATTGGATGCTCCCCCCTAACTCTCCCGGGCCCCGCAGCGCCAGGTCCGCTTCCGCCACTTCGAATCCGCTACCGTGATCCACTAACACCTGTAACCGACCGGATATCGCCGGCGCCATCAGGGTTGGACAGAGGAAACAGTACGATTGATAAGAACTGCGGCCCACCCGACCTCTAAACTGATGCAGCTGAGCCAATCCGAACCGTTCCGCCCCTTCTATCACCATAACGGTGGCGCCAGGCACATCCACACCCACCTCAATAACAGAGGTAGCCACCAAAACCTGTACTTCTCCTTTCGCCATCCGATCCATCACCGCCCGTTTTTCCTCCGCTTTCATCTTGCCGTGAATCGGCTCTATCACCCCATACTCCGGATGCTCTTTGCGCAAGCGTTCCACCTCTCGCAATACGGTTTTTCGCTCCCGATTACCCTGTTCCACCTCGTCCAATATCTCGAAAAGCGCCGGCTCGGCTGACGCACCACCCGCCTCTTTTCTCTCCTTTTCCTCAATCAGCGGACAAATAATAAAAACCTGATGACCGGCCGCCTGCTCCGTCACAATCCGTTGATGCACCACCGCCTTCTGCCCGGGTCGGACTAAATAGGTCATAACCGGCAACCGGTCTTTTGGTTTATCCCGTAAAAACGAGACCTGCAGATCACCATAGAGAGCCAAAGCCAGCGTCCGTGGAATAGGAGTTGCTGTCATAGAAAGAATATGAGGAGCCTGCGTACTCTGCCTACGCAGAACTTGACGCTGCCGAACACCAAACCGGTGTTGTTCATCAATTACCACGAAAGCCAGGCGGGGGAGTGAAAACGCCTCTTGCAGTACCGCCTGTGTACCAATAATAATATCCGCTCCCTCCAGGCCATCCTTTTGGGCGGCTGTCCAGATAGCCACCCGGCACCCCAACCGGGAGAGAAGAGCGTCAATCGACTGAGCATGCTGCTTCGCCAGGATTTCAGTAGGCACTAATAGAACGCTCTGGTGGCCAGCTTTCGCCACTACCGCCGCCAAAACTGCCGCCACTACCGTTTTGCCCGATCCGACATCACCGTTTAACAACCGGGTCATCGGTCGGCCTGACCGCATATCCTGCACGCTATCCCAGATGGCCCGCTTCTGTCCAGCCGTCAGCTCAAACGGCAACCCGGCCACCGCTTCCCGCAATACATCAAGAGGAGCGGAAATAACGATTCCTCCTTCCTGTTGCCGTTCTTCGCGGCCCAGCGCCATCCGAATGAAAAACCAGAAAACTTCTTCAAACGCTAACCGGTGACGTGCCGACTGCACATCCGCCATTTTCATCGGTTGATGAATACCGTGCCAAGCTTCCGCTTTGGAAAGAAGTCCGTTCCGTTCCACCAGAGCGGGGGGAAGCGATTCCGCCAAATCAACCCGTCGCAGTGCCCAATCCAGGTATCCCCGCATCATTTTAGAAGTCACTCCCTTGGTCTGCCCGTATACGGATAGTATCCGGGGAACCTCCTCAATCAGAGGGCTCAGCATCTGGGTTTCTCCCTGAAACCGATTTGCCACCCCTATAAATATCCATTTCGTTCCCGGCTTTAATTTTTGCTTAAGAAAAGATTGATTAAACCAACGTAATCGCATTACCGATCCGGCTTCATCGCGTACTACCGCTTCCAGCATTGGCACGCCGCGCGAACGAGACCGGCGAGTCTCAACCTGGTCCACTGTCCCATGCACCGCCGCCAGTTGCCCGTAGGGGAGAGATCGGATCGGTTGCGGTCGGGAAGCATCCAGATAAGCGCGCGGAAACCAGTTAAGGAGATCCTTCATAGAGGTTATACCCAGCCGCTCCAAAGCGGACTGCGCCACTTCACCAACACCGGGAATAATTCTTACTGATTCATTAACCGGGTAGTTCATACTCGTTCCGCCTTACGAATAACCCCTCCGCCCATTACCTGATCACCGGCATAAAACACTAAAGATTGCCCTTCAGCAGCCGCTTTTACCGGAGTACGCAAATAAACACCCATGCCGGAATCGGGTAGTGAATGTACCGCTTTTACCCGCGCTTCATCCTGCTGCTGGTATCGGATCTGAACCGTTAAGCCGGAAGGATCGAGAGGAAAAATACTGTCACCGGTAGGGGAATACTGTTCAATTTCTAAATAATTGCTGAATAAATCCGGATCATCCGCGTCATCCGTCACATATAAGACATTTGTTCGGTAATTTTTTTTCAGAATATAGGTAGGGGAGACATCCCTATTTTGTAATCTGCGATACAATGAGTTATCCACAACCACCCCGGCCCGCTCGCCGATTGTAAAGAACATCGTGCCGTCATGGGTGCCGACCGGTTTTGCCCGCTCCTGTCGCTCCTCTATCGTTTCCCCCACCTGTACGGCCGGCAGCAAATACGTATCTCCCCGCTGTCCGGTAATCTGCTCCCGAAGAAACTTCTTCAGGTCAAGATGACCGATAAAACAGATCCCTTGACTGTCCTTCTTCCGGGCAGTCGGAAAACGGTACCGCTCCGCCGCCTGCCGTACTTCCGGCTTAGTCATACCGCCAATGGAAAAAATTGTACGACGTAATTGATCGCCTGTTAGGGCGTGGAGGAAGTAGGATTGGTCCTTCCGCTTATCCGCGCCGCGCCATAATAAGGCTTTTTCTGTATAAGCATCGACCGTCGATAGCGCGTAGTGACCGGTCGCAATATAGTCGGCATCCAGCCGCCTCGCCGCTTCCAAAAAAGCGCCAAACTTGATTTCTTTATTACACATCACATCCGGATTCGGAGTCCGGCCGGCTTGATATTCGGTTAAAAAGTAATCAACCACCCGCTCCTTATACTCACGCTCAAAATTAATTGACCGGAACGGAATCCCTAACACCGCGCAGACAGCCGCCGCGTCTTTCTGATCTTGCTCCCATGGGCAATCGGTTAAACTCTGAATCGTCTGCGGCGACCAGTTCTTCATGAACACCCCTTCAACCTCATACCCTTTTTCTTTTAATATCGCGGCCGCAACCGATGAATCCACCCCGCCGGACATCGCCACAATAACCTTTTCCATACCTTATTTTAATCCGAAAAACTGTTCCGCCGCCGCGGTGGTGACCCGGTCCACCTCTTCCAAACTGATCCCCTTCACCTCGGCGATACATTCCGCCACCTGTCGCGCGTGCTTCGGCTCGCATATTTTACCACGAAACCCTTCCGGCGCCAGATACGGAGCATCGGTTTCCAAGAAAAGCCGCTCCAGCGGCACAGATCGCACCACCTCTCGCAACGCTTCATTCTTTTTATAGGTAATCATCCCAGTCACCGACAGATAGAACCCCAGATCAAGCCAGGCCTCCGCTTCCTCCTCTGTACTGGCAAAACAGTGGATAACCGCCGGTTGCTTTTGGGCAGCCAGAAGAGAATATGTGTCAGCAAACGCCTCCCGGCTATGGATAATAAGCGGTAGCCCATACCCAGCCGCCAACCCCATCATCTCTTGAAAGACCGTTTTCTGAATACTTTTCTTCGCCTCAATTTCCGATTCTGTTTTTTCCTCTTCAAAATGGTAATAATCCAGTCCTACCTCGCCGATCGATACAATAGAATTAGCACCTTCCAGAAGCTCTTTTATTTTCCCTCTGTGCTCGTCTGAATAAGAATCCGCTTCAGTAGGATGAATCCCCACGCCGGCGTATAAACTATCCGAGAGCTCACAGACATCGACGGTCGATGTTAAGCTTTCGCCGGTAGTTGCCGGCACAACCACCCGATCTACACCAACCGCGCGAGCCGCGTCTAATACATCCCCCAACTGGTTAGCAAGTGCCGGATAGTACAGATGAGCATGCGTATCAATCATGACGCTCTTTCGGGAAGAGAATAATCGGCTCGGAGCCAAGCGCTCCCGGCACTAAGGATTCGTTCAGATTGTGACCCGCAAACAGTTCCTGCTCAATCCGCTTGGCGGTATCGGGAAGCGCCGGCCTTAGCATAGCTGTTACCTGACGGATATTTTCCAACAGAGCATATAACAGATCATGCAGCCTTGCCTGCTGAGACGGGTCTTTGGCGAGAACCCAAGGCTTTTCTTCGTCGATCCGCTTATTGCAGGCCGCCAGCACACCGTGAGCAACCTTTAGCGCTTCATCCACCCGTCGCTCTTCAACCAGCAAATGGTACGCCTCCCACTCTTTCTCCAAGGGGACCGGCACTGATGACTCCGGCACCGCGCCCTGACAGTACTTTTGGCACATGGTCCAAACCCGGCTCACCAGGTTTCCCAAATCGTTCGCCAGATCAGCTTCCATCACCTGCTGTACCCGCTCCGAAGTGTAATCGGCGTCACCGGTCATCGGCGTTTCTTTTAGTAAAAACCACCGAACCGCCTCTTTGCCAAACCGGGATACCTCCGCAAACGGATCCACCACATTACCGATACTCTTACTCATCTTCTGTCCGCCTGATGTAAAGAACCCGTGCACCAGTAACTCTTTCGGGAGCGGCAAACCGGCCGAGAGCAACATTCCCGGCCATATCAACGCGTGAAACCGGTGAATATCCTTGCCGACGCAATGGAGATCAGCCGGCCATTTTTCATCAACTTGAATGTCACCTCGACCGTCGACAGTAGCAGCGGCGGTCAGATAATTGGTCAACGCGTCAAACCAAACGTACATCACTTGGGAGGCATCATCAGGTACAGGGATCCCCCAGGATAGCTTGCTTGCTTCACGCGAAACAGAAATATCTGATAGCCCTTTTTCTTTTACAAAGTTTAACATCTCTTGCAATCTCCCTTTTGGAAGCACTTTATACTCCGATCTTTCCAGCAATTCAACAAGCCGGTCCTTATACTTCGACAGTCGAAAGAAGTAATTTTCTTCGTCAATGAGCTCAATGAATCGAGGGTCGATACCAAACCACGCCGGATCATCAACTTCATCAGCCAACCCCAAAAACTCTTCCTCTTTCACGTTGTACCAGGCCCGGTATTTTTTCTTATAAATATCACCGTTCGCGGCACAAGCCCGCCAGATCGCCTGAGCCATCGCCTCATGATCGGGATCAGTAGTCCGAATGAACCGGTCACTGCTAATATCCAATACCTCAAGCAGACGGCGGAAAACGGTCGCTTTATCATCCACAAACGCCCGCGGCGTCTTTCCCTCCGCTTCAGCCGCCCGCTGCAGCTTCAAACCGTGCTCATCCACACCGGTGAGAAAGTACAGCTCGCGCCCCTGATCCCGGTAATACCGAGCCAGGAAGTCAGCCTGCACCAGCTCCAACGCGTAACCGATATGCGGATTGGCGTTCGGATAGACAATCGAAGTCGTAAGATAAAAAGGTTTCATTTCGTAATCATTACCGTTATTTCCCCCTTAACCCGGGGTTTTTTCCGCAGCTCCGCCAGAACCGATTCCAGACTGCCGCGGGTAATCTCCTCGTACATTTTGGTCAGTTCCCGCCCCAAGCAAACCTGAAGGGGCAGTTTCCATTCTACCAGCTCTTGCAGCAGTTTAATAATCCGCTCCGGAGATTCATAAAATATCAAACCGTCAGCCGTTTCGTCCAGCAGAACAGCGCGCAACTTAGCCAAAGCAGTCTGATGACCTTTTTTCTTTGGTAAAAATCCAACGAAAAGCACCCGGCCCACCGATAGGCCGGACACGCTCATCAGAGTAGCCAACCCGCTGGGACCGGGAATGGGCACTACCGGAAAGCCGGCCGCTACCGTTTTCTCTACCAAATACTGCCCCGGATCCGACAGTCCCGGCGTACCGGCATCGCTGACGTAGGCAACTTGTTCACTTTTTTGTAACAGGTTTGTAATATCAGCAATCATCTTATCGACCGTGTTGCGGCTGGCCGCCTCCCGATACGAAAAGAGCGGTTTTTTGATATCGTACCGCGCCAGTAGCTTAGCCGTTACGCGGGTATCCTCCGCGTAAATCGCGTCCGCCTCTCTTAAAATACGCAGCGCCCGCAGCGTGATATCCTCCAGATTACCGATTGGTGTCGCCACCATGAATAATGTCCCGCCCGCGCTGCTCATATCGCCTCCTGATACAGTCGCAACCACTGCTCCTGAGTCAACTCCTGGGCGCGCGCCGTGAGCGGTATCTCCAGCCGGATAAACCGGTCGGCCACCTCTGCCGCCGGCAGACGGCGGATGCCGGCAATGACATTTTTTAACTGTTTGCGCGGTTGGATGAAAAATGTGTGAACAAACCGCAAAAACGCCGGCATCTCTTCAGTTGTCAGCGGCAGCTCCGCTCGTCGCTGTAAGGTGATAATCGCGGAATCGACTTTCGGCGGCGGCCAGAAGGAAGCAGCCGGCACCGTGTGGATGTACTCTGTCTCAGCGTACAGTTGGCAGAGTACCGATAGATAACCCCGGCCGGGTTTTCCGGCGGCGGCAGTTAAGCGCACGCCCACTTCTTTCTGCACCAGTAGCACTATCCGCTCCGGTTGCGGCTGTATTTGGCCTTCCAGCAGAAGCCTCAGCAACGGAGTGGTAATCTGGTAAGGAATATTGGCGACCACCAGATACCGGTTGATACCGGCAACCGCGGCCGGCAGCGTCTGAAGAGCGTCTCCTTCGATCAGTTCAAGATTGGGAAAATCCTGCCGCAAAATCCTCACCATATCCGGATCGTATTCCAGCGCGATCACCCGACCGGCTTGCTCCAACAACCGCTCGCTGAGCACACCTAAGCCGGGGCCGATCTCGATCACCGTATCCTTAACCGTAAGATCCGCGGCAGTGAGAATATCATCTAGCGCGCTCCGGTCAACCAAAAAATGCTGGCCAAGCGATTTTTTTGACCAGGCTCCCTCCGCCCGTAACCGGGCCACAATATCCTGCGGGTTGCTGCGATCCATTTGCCCCACAGTACACTATTTCACGGGGAATTTACAGATGGCGATCACTTGGCTCCGACCTCATACAGCGCCTCCAAATCGTCAACCATTTCCTGCATCGCCTCGAAATGCTTGTCCGCCTCTTTCTTTTTCCGCTCGACATACGCGAACAACTTCTTCGGATGAGTCGCCCGGAACTGCGGCCGCTTCCCTTCCTCAACCGTTTCAAACAGCCCTTTTTCCGTGAGCGTTTGCGCCACATGATACGCTGTCCCCCGATCAATACCGGCTTTGCGAGCCAGTACTTGCATGCTGGCCGGTCCGATCCGCAGACTGGTCAGATACAGCTTGGACTCCTTTTCGGTGAGTCCCAACCGTTCGATAGTTGTAACGAACATTGCCTTTTTTATTGTTCTGTTTTTATTATCCGCCCGCTGCCCGGCAATGTCAACAAAAACTTACAAACTGCCGTTTATTAAATTAGGCCCGATTTTGCCATTTATGCGGATCAGGGTGTCGGGGTTGATACTCATCCATAAAAATTCGCCTCCCATTTGTTTGGACAAGGCAATCTGCAAAGGATCCGTTGTTCTGTCCCAGTTTGTTATTATCCTTTCCATTTGATGGCGGTAGATTATTCCGTTTTCGCTGGCCATCTGTATCATGTCGGGTACCCCCCGGTCCTCGAGGGATTTTCAAAGTCTCAGGAACCTGGCGCCTAGACTTGTCCCTCCCTTTACCACCCCCACCTTTACTACCCATCACCGGCGTTTCTCTATACAACTCATCCGCCCCAGTAGCCGCCTCTCCAGTCAAACCTTCAAGGGGCGAAACCGGGTCTTCTCCAGTAGCGGGCGGAGGCGGAACCGAAAAAAATGGCTGTTCAAAACCAAAACCCATATTACCTCTATCTTATACTACTTAAGTTAATAAATTATTGAGAATAACGAGCAAATGCCCGGATTCTTCAAATATATTTTCACAAATATGCCCCTTTTATGAAAGGACATAAAAATATACTACCTCTACGATATAACAGCGTCAATAGCCTGTGGAACTTGCGCAAGCATTCTTCACGTCTCCACCAAGTTTAGGGCTTCTCCAACCGCACATTCACCACCCCGCTTCCCCGCGAGGCGATAGCGGCAAAGGCATCGGACGAGAGGTCGATAATCCGACCGCCCACAAACGGCCCCCGATCAGCAATAGTCACCACTACGCTGGCGCCGGTAGCCGTATTGACTACCCGTACTCGCGTACCGAGCGGTAGTGTCCGATGCGCCGCTGTCAACGAACCGACTCCACTGTACCAACTGGCTAATCCTGTTCCGTAATCCACCACTTTTGTCCCGCGCCGGATGATTTCAGCCACCGGCGCCTGCGTAACAGTCGAATCGGTTAATTTACGCCAGGTTTCCGTCCCATTCTCCCGATGCACCAGATAGGTCAGCTCCCGGTTTCCTTCCCGGCCGGCTTGCTGAACCTGTTGCTGGCCGCGAAGCAGATCGGGAGCGTCGACGTACTGAATAGAGTAATCAATCGACTGATCCACCTTCAACTGCGTTTCCGCCACCCGGGTAATCACCACTGTAAACGGCTGGCTTTGACGGATAGCGGGAACCGCCACCGACAGTCCCGGCGTTACGATATCTTTATCACCCAGTTCAATATGCCGTTCCTTGAGAAGCGCGTCGACGCTGGAGGCCCAGGTTCGTACCTCGGTTTGATTATTCCCATCCGTTAAGGTTACGCGGGACGCCCGGTACACCCGGATACTGCTGCCAATACCGAGCGCGGGGTCGGGAAACGTGAAAACCCGGTCTTCCGGCGCCACGGTCACACCTAGAGCAGCCAGCATGGCCGGCGCCGAAGTGTAGAGATAACTACCTTGATACACCTCCGGCTGTCGATCGGTCGGCTCCGACCCATTTCTGACGGAAGAAGTGGTACTGGGAGGCAAGGCGCTACTGTCCGCCAACGCCGGGTGGACAAACGAACCCGATGCTTTATTCGAGATGCTGATGAGCACGCCACCGGAAATCGCGACTGTACATACCGCTAAACTCGCCGCATGACGGATGTTCATGTTTCCCATTGTACGACAGCTCACAAAAAAATGCTAGAGCTATAGCAAACGAACCTTATATTTTCTCCCGCAACTCCTCCGGAATATCCGTCACAAAACGGGAGCAGGCATTGCTTTGCAGCGCTCCGTACAGCCGCCGCTCAAACGCGTGCAGCAGATACAGCCGCTCCTTCGCTCGGGTCATCGCTACATAGGCCAGCCGTCGCTCTTCTTCCAGTTCGTGCTTCTCCGTAACCGTCCGGCTGTGCGGGAAAATGCCTTCTTCCATCCCCACCATGAACACGACCGGAAACTCCAGCCCCTTGGCGGCGTGCACCGTCATCAGCGTCACCGCGCCTTCCGGATGGTCCGTATCGGCCAGATCATCAACATCCTGCGTTAATGCCACGTCCTGTAAAAACGGCTCGATATCCTGCCCGGCCGCTGTGCCAATCAACTCCCGCACGTTCTCAAAACGGCTTTCCCCTTCAATACTGCCGTCCAGTAAAAACTTCTTATACTCGGTTCGCGCAAAAATCGTCTCCAGCGCCTGATCGGCCGTCTTTCCCTTAATTTCATTCCGCAACTCCTCCATTAACCGGAAGAAGTTTTGGACTTTAGGCGGCAGCGTATCGATCTGACGGATCTCCAGACCGCGCAACCCGGTCACCGTCTTTGGCCCGATACCGCGCGCCGGCACATTAATGACCCGCTCCAGGCTGACCCAATCCTCCGGATTTTGCAGCAGCCGCAGATAGGCCAACATATCCTTAATCTCCTTGCGCTCGTAAAACCGGACGCCGCCCACAATCCGGTATGGCACGGAGTACTTGAGAAATGTCTCCTCCAGTCCGCGCGACTGGGCATTCGTCCGATACAGCACCACGAAATCATCATAAGAGTTGCGGCCGGTATACAGACTGCTCTTTAGAAAACCAAGAATCTCCCTCACCACAAACTCCGCCTCATCTTTCTCATTCAGGCACTCCACAACGGTAATCGGCACCCCCACCGGTCCTTCCGTCCACAACTCCTTTTCGCTGCGCAGTTCGTTTTTCGATATCACCGCCTGCGCGGCATTCAGAATCGTCTGAGTGGAACGGTAGTTCTGCTCCAGTTTAATAACCTTCGCGTCGGGATAGTCCTTCTGGAAATCCAGAATGTTGCGGAAATCGGCGCCCCGCCAACTGTATACCGACTGCCAGTCGTCGCCTATCACAAAAATATTCCTGTTTCGGGCCGCCAGCCGCTGAATTAAGAGATACTGCGCCCGGTTCGTATCCTGGTATTCATCCACCATAATGTACCGGAACCGCTCCTGATACTGCGCCAGCGTTTCCGGTGACATCTCAAACAGCTGCAGCGTCTTCAGGAGGATATCGTCAAAATCCACCCCGTTGGCCTTCTGCAACAGCGCTTGATACTTCTGATACGCCGCCTGAACCGTCTGCTGAAACGGCCCCATGGCGTACCGGCCGTACTGATCCGGCGTCAGTATCTCGTTTTTGGCTCCGGAAATCTGCGCCCGGATCGCTCCCGGCGAATACTGTTTCGGATCAATCTTTAACTCCTCCATTGCCCGCTTCACCGCCATTAAGGCGTCGCCCTCATCAAAGATCACAAAAGAAGCGGAGATTCCGAGCGGCACTTTCGCCACCTCCCGCCGCAAAATCCGCACGCAAACCGAGTGGAAAGTACCCAGCCACGGCAGCGAAAACTCCTCGGTATATCCGAGTAGCCGGCCGATCCGGCCTTTCATCTCGCCGGCCGCCTTATTCGTAAAGGTGACGCACAGTATTTGCAGCGGACTGATTCCTTTTTCCTTCAGGAGATAGGCAAACCGGTGGGTTAACGCCCGGGTTTTACCGCTTCCGGCGCCGGCCAAAATTAAAACCGGCCCTTCCGTCGCCCGAACGGCCTCCTGCTGTGGCGGGTTAAGACCTTCCAATAGATTACTCGCAGGCATCGTGAGACTCGTGAAACTACTTAGGCGACGGTAAGGATGGCGGTCCTTGGCTCCGCACCGATTCACGGTACTGTTGCTGATAGTATCCGTACGCCACAAAACCAACGGCGAACAGCAGCATCGCCAAGAGAATATACCAGATTGTCTGGTGACGGTTCATATAATGAGGTTAGCTATCCGGCAGATAGGCCTTCAGGCTGCTGGCCTCCCGATGCAGATACCAGGCCGACCCGATTCCGATTACCATCCCCCCTATTACGTCAGTTGGATAGTGCACACCCGAGAACACCCGGCCCAGGGCCACCAGAATACTAGCAAAAATCAACGTCCAACCCAAGCGCCGATAACCGCTTAGCAGCAAACTGGTGCTAATGGTAAACGCGATCATGGTATGGGCGGATGGAAAGCTCTCCGGATCAACCCGGAAGGTCATGGCGAGCAGATCCGGATGCGCCAGGAACGGCCGCTCCCGGAAGTACAGAAACGAGACTACCTCCTTTACCGCCAGCGCCGCCACGATACCAACCAAGACAATCATTACCGCTTTTTTCGCGCCGTGGTGTTTTCCCCGCAGCTCCGGCCGTCGCCAGAGGACATACAGCGGCAGAAACATGAGATAAATCAGCAGTTGCGCGCAAAAATAGACCAGATCCTGCAGCCAGACATGGTTGGCCGTCAGGTCTGTGGCCTCCTTTATCAGCCGGTAATCCAGATTGGAAACCGCCGAGAGTATGTCATTTACCATGATCGTATTGTACCATGTACCTATGAAACTCTCTACGTACCCATGAAACTCTCTACTGCTATCGACCGGTATTTGGAACATCTAACGATTGAGAAAAACCGATCACCCAAAACAATTATTGCCTACCGGCACTATCTGGCCCGGTTAGCCGATTGGCTGGGAAAAGATCCGGAAATTGAAAATATCAGCCAGGAAGCGGTTCGTAAATTCCGGCTGTATCTCAGCCGCTTTACCGATGAGCACGGCGAGCAGCTGGAGCTCAAAACGCAGGCGTATCATATTATCGCCCTGCGTTCTTTATTGCGCTACGCGTTAAAACAGGGAGTGGAATGCTTGGCACCGGATAAGATCGAGCTGCCCAAAACCGAGCCGGCGCAAGTCCAGTTTTTAACTCCGGAAGAGCTGGAACGGCTGCTGGCCGCGCCCGATATTAACACCATGGCCGGGCTGCGCGACCGGGCGCTGATGGAGCTGCTCTTTTCAACCGGCTTGCGGGTCAGCGAGCTGGCCGGTCTGGGCCGTAAGATGGTCAGTACCGAAACCGGGGAAATGCGAGTGATCGGCAAGGGACGCAAAGAACGGATTGTCTTTATTTCGGAACGGGCCAGGAAGTGGATGAGAGAGTATTTTGAGCGGCGGCATGACGAGAATGAAGCCACCTTTGTCGGCTACCGCGGCAAAGGAACCGGCGACCACCCGTCCATGAAGGTTGAGCTCCAGGCCACCCGCCTCACTCCCCGTTCGATCGATCGGATTATTCAAAAACACGCGCTGGAAAGTAATATTGTCAAGAATATCACTCCTCATACTCTCCGTCACTCTTTCGCTACCGATTTACTGTTGAATGGGGCGGACATCCGCAGCGTCCAGACTCTCCTCGGCCACGCTTCTATCACCACGACCCAGGTTTATACCCATATTACCAACCGGCAGTTGCGGGAGGTGCATGAAAAGTATCACGGGAAAAGCTTACAGTAAAAAATACCGCGGCGCTTTCCGCGGTATTTGACTATGAACTCATTGCAAAACACCTGTTCCTTTCTGCACAGATTAGATTCCGGCTGCAACCGATTCAGGACTCGTCACCGTATATCCGATACGCTTCCTCATCCTTCACCGGTTTCGCTCGGAATCTAATCTGTTCGA
>JAGWZN010000138.1 GCA_018968785.1 Patescibacteria group bacterium | reverse complement strand
CTCATCTGGTTATCGGTCTTTCCGGCAAGCCGCGTTCCGGCAAAGACACGGTAGCGAAAATGCTCAAGGAGCAGTTTCCGGATATCCAGTTGGTAACAATCGGCAACGCGGTGAAAGAGGAGTATGACTCTCTGCACGGTACCAATACTTTACACAGCGAAGAAGAGAAGTTGCGGCATCGGGAGGGGATCAACGTCTTAGGTAGCGAGCGCCGGGCGGAGGACCTGGATTACTGGGTAAAACGGACAATTCATACCCATCAGCCGCCTATGTTGATTACCGACGTGCGCTGGCCGCATGAGGCGGATGTGGTGCATAAAGCCAAAGGGTTCCTGATCCGGATTGAGGCGGATAGAGAGACCCTGCACTCCCGCATGGGCGAGGATTTTCACGGTCATTTGAATAAGGACTATGAGAGCTTATTGGATGATTACAAAAAGTGGGATTTTGTGATCGAGAACAACGGCACGCTTGACGACCTGAAGACGCGGGTTCACAAGGTGCGTGAAGCAATAACGCGGCAGTTGGAGGAGCGGTATGGGTAAACACCTGATTATCGGGATCTCCGGCAAGCCGCATGCCGGCAAAGACACGGTAGCCAGCATGATTGAGAAGGAGTTCCCGGGGATTTACCGGATTAATTTTAGCGCGGCCATTACCAAAGAGTACGACGCGAACCACGGCACCCGCACTTCTGTCGATGAGCAAGAAAAAGATCGTCATCGGGCCGGAATTAGTGATCTGGCGCATAAACGGCGTCTGGAAGATCCGGAGTACTGGGTGAAGCGCACCTTGGTGGACGATCGGCCGTTACTGGTGGCCGGGGTACGGGCAGTGGCGGAAGCGGACGCGGTTAAGCGGACGGACGGTTTTCTGGTCAGGGTAGTAGTGAGTGAAGCGACGCTGCGCCAGAGAATGGGGCAGCACTACGATCGGGATATCAATCATGTGGTGGAGAATCATTTAAACGATTACACGGATTGGGACTACATTATTCACAATGACGGCACGTTGGAAGATTTGGAAGAAGCTGTCAAAAAAGTGGCGAAGCAAATAAAGAATGAGTACGCTCATCGAAATTGAACAGGAAGAAGAGAAAGAGATTCTAGCGCTTCTGCACGAAGCTGACTTTACTGATGCTGACGCGGAAAACGCGATTATCGATCTGATCCGCCAGCGGTTGCTGAAGCAGGGTATTGGGGAGGCGGAAGCGGAGCGGGTAGCAGCCGCAAACTACGCTTTGCTCAAAGAGTTAGAGGTCCGTAGTCGACAGATAGAACACCGCACGCGTAAACTGGAGAAAGACTATCTGTCCAACTTTCTGGTTGATAGCGTGCTGGCGGAAGAGGCGGAGAAAGTTGACCGTAGCGGTGGCGAGTACGCCGTGGTCTGCTTGGATATCAACTTCCTTAAGATCGCTAATGACTACTGTGGCGGCCATGAAGCCGGTAACCGATACATTAAGATTGTCGCCCAGGCAATGAGCGAGGCAATTGACGGTCGTCCGATTTTAGCCGGCCGGACGCGTGGCGATGAGTTTACCTTGATTATTCCCGAGATGAGCCAGGATGATTTGGAGCGGCTCAACCGTCAGATCGAGGAAAGGGTGGAGCGGTATACGATTGAAGATCTGGTTACTCCGTCAGTTAAAAAACCGCTGCCGAGCCGGTTCCGGGGCGAAAAACTGCGGGTCAGCATCGGTTTCGCGTTCCGTAGAGACGTACAGTACGGCGGATGGGACGCGGTCAAGTCGTTGGCGGATGAACGGTGTTATGCGGAAAAACGGCGCTTTTATGATGAGCCCGGTCATAAGAAGTTCAATTTGAGGCATACTAAGTTACAATAGAACTAGTTCTAGAACAAAGGGGGCAATGTCATCTATCGAATACGGCCTGACAACTAGTGAGGTACAGGCATCCGGGCAAAAGTACGGACGCAATGAACTGGATCTGCACAAGACCTCTCTCTGGGGCGTATTTTGGCGCCAGGTCAATAATCCGCTCCTAATTATTCTGGCGGTTACCACCCTGGTTTCCTACTACTTTGACGATCACGTCAACGCCGGGATTATCTTCCTGATTATGAGCGTCAGTGTGGGGCTCGGGTTCATTAATGAATACTCTTCGGAAAAAACGGTTGGCGATCTGCTTCGCAAGGTGTCGTTATCGGCAATAGTGGTGCGGAACGGGTTAAAGCTGGATGTGCCGGTGCGGCAGATTGTGGTGGGCGACATCGTCATTTTGCAACAAGGAAGCGTGGTGCCGGCCGATCTGCATCTGGTGGAAGTAAGCGGTCTGCTGGTGGATGAGTCGTCCCTGACCGGGGAGTCGTTGCCGGTTCAGAAAAAAGCCCAGTCAAAAGATGAAAAAACCAGTTGGGCGTTTATGGGCACGGTGGTAACTGCCGGAAGCGGGAAAGGAGTGGTGCAGGCGATTGGCCGGAAAACCGAGTTCGGCCGGCTATCCGGCACGGCAACCGGTATGAGAGAGAAGACGGCGTTTCAGAAAGGCTTGGCTAATCTGAGTACTCTGATGACCCGGGTGATTCTGGTAATGGCGGTCGGGATCTGTCTGCTCAATATCGGCTTGGGTAAGCCGCCGTTGGAGGCGCTACTGTTTGCGTTGGCTATCGCCATCGGTCTGACCCCGGCGCTGCTGCCGGTGATTGTGACGGTCAGCATGGCTC
>JAGWZN010000137.1 GCA_018968785.1 Patescibacteria group bacterium | reverse complement strand
TGGCTAAGAACCTAACCTCCTTTATTCAAACCCTCCAGCGAGAAGCAGAGAAGATCCAGATTGTCACGCTGACCGTAGCGTACAACTTTCCCGAACCCGATCTGAAAGAGATGGCCTATCTGCTGACCACCCGCGTCGGCCGGCCGGTGGCGTTGGATATCTCGGTCGAGCGTTCGCTGATTGGCGGCGTTATTGTCCAGTATGGAAATTACATCACCGATTATTCGGTCCGGGCCAGCCTCAACCAGTTCCGCGAACACTGGCACCGCGCGGTGGTGCAGAAGTAACTCCCCTCCATGCCAACCACCTCTAAAACCCTGGCTTCCGACCTAAAGGACACCCTGCCGGATGAGCAGATCCGGCCGGTTGTCACTGAAATCGGCGAGATCGTCTATGTGGGCGACGGTATCTGTAAAATTCACGGCCTGCCGACCGCCCGGATTGACGATGTGGTGGCTATTGAAACCGACCACGGTCCGACCAAGGCGATGATCCTCGGTATCACTCCCGAACTGATTGAGGCGGTTGTGCTGGGAGAGTACGTCCACATCAAGCAGGGCGATGTTGTCCGTTCCACCGGCGATCTGCTGCGTATCCAGTCCGGCGAGGGACTGCTTGGCCGGGTGATCGACCCGCTTGGCAATCCGCTGGACGGTTTAGGTCCGATCCGCAGCCGCAACTTACAGGCGGTAGAACGGATCGCGCCGGGCGTGGCCAAACGCCAGCCGGTAGAAGACCAGTTGGAGACCGGCGTTCTGGTAGTCGACACCATTATTCCTCTTGGAAAAGGACAACGGGAGCTGGTGATTGGAGACCGGAAATCAGGCAAGACCCGGTTGATGTCCAGTTTTATTATCAACCAGAAGGGCCGCGACATGACCTGCATTTACGTGGCGATTGGGGCGCAAAAAGCCAAGGTGCGGGCGCTGGAAGAGATGCTGCGCGAGGCCGGTGCCATGGATTACACCTGTATCGTGGTTGGCAGTTCGGACGATCCGCCGTCGATCAATTACATCGCGCCGTACGCCGGCTGCGCGATTGGCGAGTACTTCATGTATAACGGCCAGGACGCGTTTATTGTGTATGACGATCTGTCCAAACACGCCAAAGCGTACCGGCAGATGTCGCTGCTGCTGAAACGGTCACCGGGCCGGGACGCTTATCCCGGTGATATCTTTTATCTGCATTCCCGGTTACTGGAGCGCACCGCCCGGCTACATAAAAAACTGGGCGGCGGCTCGTTTACCGCCTTTCCGATGGCGGAAACTCAGAACGGCGACCTTTCGGAGTATATCTGCACCAATCTGATGTCCATTACCGACGGCCATATTTACCTGGATATCAACCTGATGCATGAAGGAATCTTGCCAGCTGTGAACTCCGGCGCTTCCGTCTCCCGGATCGGCGGCAGCGTGCAGGTTCCCTGTCTGCGGAAGATGGGCGAGCTGGCCGGCACCCAACTGGCCCGGTATAACGAAGTGAAATCTTTTGAGACCTTAAATACCGAAATCAGCGAAGAAACGGAGACGGAGATTAAGCGGGGCAAGCGCATCCTGGAGGTCTTTTCTCAGGATTCCCGACAGCGACTCTTAAATGACGAAAAAATCCTGCTCATGTACATGGTTACCTCCGGCAAAACGGACGGAATCGAGATACCGGACTTGCGCAAGATTAAAACCGAGCTGATCGATTTTTATCGGGCCGGCGATTATCAGACGTATCGACAGAAAAGCCTAACCGAGAAAGAGGTCGGCGCCATTGAGCCGGATATCGCCAAAATACTGGCCGACTACGTCAAACATACTCAGGTGGAAGCGGCGAAGTTCCTCATCAACGAAAAACCAAAAGAAGAGAAGGTGCTGCCAATTGTCCCCGATCCCCATCAGCCGGAAGAGCCGGAAGGAGAAAACCAAAAAGAAGCGAAGGGGAAAGATGGCGACCATAAATGAGATTAAAGAGCAGATGACGGTCGTGCAGTCGGTGGGTGGGTTTACGAACGCTCTGCAGCAGATCGCCACCATTCGGATGGTTAAGCTGCGCGGCCAGGTGTTGGCCAGCCGGCCGTTCGTGGAAGCGGCCAACGCCATGCTGACAGAGCTCATTTCGCTGCGCAACGCGCTGCAAGATGAAGAGCTGTTAAAATTGGAAAAGAAGAACCGGGAAGAGCTGGAAAAACTGCGGCCCGGCGCTACCGCCGTGATTGTTATTACCTCGAACCAAGGACTGACCGGACGGTATAATATAGAAATATTTCAAAAGGTGGAAACGGTATTGGAAAAAGAGAAAGGCTCCGATTTTTACGTAATCGGATCCAAGGGGCAGGAGTACTTCCAAACCGGTCACTTTAAGGTTAAAAATTTTCCGTATATCGTCCCGGATAACTTCAGTATTGCCGATTTGCAACGGCTGATCCGGCTATTTGATTACTATACCCATGTCACCCTGATTTACTCCCGGTACGTGAACTCGGCTACCCGGGAGGTGGTGACTCTGTCGGTAGTCAATCCGTTACCCCAAGAGGATGAGGAAGCCGCCAAACAGCCGGGTAAGTACATTTTCGAACCGGATATCAATCAGTTGATCGATACGATTTCCCGCACCTTACGAGCCGCCCTATTCCAACAAGAGATCTTCGATGCCCGGCTCGCCCAGTTCAGCGCCCAAATGATCGGCATGAAAACCGCCTCCGACAACGCCAACACGTTGCTGGCCGATCTGCGGGT
>JAGWZN010000136.1 GCA_018968785.1 Patescibacteria group bacterium | reverse complement strand
GCAGAAAGGAACAGGTGTTTTGCAATGAGTTCATTACACAGTTATGAAAGAATATATTCGTCAAACAACCGAAGTATACGAGCGGCTAGGTAAAGAGTACCTCGCCAGCGTCGCCAACGGCACGCCTCCCGTAATTAAGCTGTTCATGAGCCAGCTTCGTCCATCAGGAAAAGTGCTGGATGTCGGCTGTGCCGACGGTCGAGATAGCCGTATCCTAAGCCAGCACGGGTTTCAGATAACCGGCATCGACCTCTGCGAGATGTTTTTAGAGGAAGCCAGGCGGCTGGTGCCAAACGCGATTTTTGAGAAAAAAGACGTACTTGAACTTGGTGATTGGCCGGAAAGCATTTTCGACGGCATTTGGGCCAATGCCGTTCTCCTCCATTTGGAGAAGCAAGACACACCCGAAGCGTTGCGCTCCTTCTATCGGCTACTTCAGCAGGGCGGCCGATTATTTATCGGAGTGAAGCGGGGGTTTGGAGAAAAGAGTATTCGAGAAAAGCTGTCCGGGAATCAGAGCCGCTTTTTTTCGTTCTATACCAAAAAGGAGATCGAGCATTTGGCTAGACAGGCTGGTTTCTCACTTGTTTACAGCACAATCGGCCATGACACTATCGGCCGAGGCGAGGTGCGATGGGTTCGCCTTATCGCTGAAAAACGGTAATACCTGTTCTCACACCCTAACTTCCGCCCACAGACTTCAGTTTTTTCTCCAACTCCGGCCGGTCTCCTTCCGGAGAGATGTTCGATAACGCGATTGAATAGTACCGTTTGGCCAGCGCTGTATCACCTTTGGCGGCAGCGATATCACCAATCTGTTCAGTCAGCAGATAAAACAGCCCGTTCTGCTGAACCGCCTGATCCAGAACCGCGACCGCCTCCTGTTCATCTTTTGAACCGGCCGGACTGAAGTAGTAACGAGACAGTCCTTTCAAGAAGACAAAACTCGGATTAAACGGATTCAGTTGTGCAGCTTGACTGCCGTAAGCGGCGCTGTATCGTGCAAGCTGTTCCTGCTCTCCCGGCGGTAATTTTTTCCCTTGGGTAGCGGCTAACTCAAAGGTCAGCCGGGCAGCATTGGCCTGAAAGAAACCGCCCTCAGGAAATGCGGTGGCGGCATTAATGGCGTACTGGGTGGCACTCACTAGATTACCTGTCCGCTCGGCCGTATCAGAAGCGGCAGTCTTATTCTCCGCCGATAGTAACCCACCCGCCGGAATCGCGGCAATACAGAGAGCAACAAACGGTAGCAGCCATAGATGCCCGACCACCTTCTGCCACCAAGTATCTGCCGAGATAGTTTGCGGCAAATCAGCCAGCAGTACGGCTACCCAAACTGCCGTCATGATGCCGGTGAGAGAGATTGTGAAATAGAAGAAATTAAATAGGGTAAATCCTGCCAGACCCAAAAGCGTACCCAGGATCAGCGGACGATCCGCGGCTGCTATCCGCTTCCAGCCGAGCAAAATGTAAACCGGCAACAGTATCCACATTAATACATATAAAATCGTTCCAGGCCAACCGGTAGTGGCAAACTGATCGAGCAGATCGTTATGGGCATGCAGCATTACTGTATTATTATAGTACGGCCAGGACATAATATTCAGATCGTCAATTACCGGAAAGAAATATGCCCGCTCTAAGCCCGGCCCCACACCGAACAGCGGATGCTGACTACCCATTGTTGCGGCTATTTTCCACTGTACAAATCGCTCAACATTACTGTCATCGGCCAGAAATTTACCGCCCCAGGAAGGTGGCTGAGTAGCAGTATTGACCGCAGCCGTACCGCCTCGATGCTCGAGGTGGTAAACCGCCTCTTGCAAGGAAGGAGGCAACGTTAAAAACAAACTCAACAACAGAACCGTCATTCCTAACACAGCCAGCACTCTCTGCCACCACCTCGTCAGTAATCGCCAATGCCCTACCAAAAGGATGACTGCCAACGGAATAATAAACATAAGATAGGAAACGGCAGCATCCGAGTTCTGTAAGTAAGTAACCGGACGCACTACATGCTGCAGCATTCCCTCACGAAGCCCTTCACTAATAAATCCGGCACCCAACAGTATTCCTTGAAAGATATATCCAAATAACAAATAACGCACATGGTTCCGACGCGGTTGTAACAGTAAAATCTCCGCGCCAAAAACCAGTTGGGCGCAGAGGAAGACCATACCGTTTGACCAACCGCCGTTATACCACTGCCAGAGCGAAATGTGCAGATATCCGGCATGCAGGGTCGAGATAACTTTGATCAAAAACCAGAGTGCGACGATCAGAAGGAACGGATGGTAGCGGATAGCAATATACCGGCGGATCATGCCGTACACTACCACCAGCCCCAGAAGAGCGGAGCCCCAAACCAAAAGGAAGTAATAATTTACGGCGTGGATACCGTTACCGAATATATTCAGCCAGGGCAGAAGGATAAGCACGGTAAAGACCGTATACAAGGTGTTGGAACGGAACTTTTCTCCCTGCTCTGTCAACTGATTCGGCACAGAGGACGGGTTGACGCGCTCCGGGCGGTTTGGTTTCTTCTTGCGGTGGCTTTTACTCATGATACGATTTTAAAAAGTTGCCATTTTTACCATACCGAAAAACGGCCTCGCCATCAAAAGGCGGATATAATGAACTCATTGCAAAACTATGTTCCATGCTACACAGATTCAGAACCGGCTGCAACCAACTCAGGACACGTCAGCGTATCCCCAATACGCCTCCGTGTTCTT
>JAGWZN010000135.1 GCA_018968785.1 Patescibacteria group bacterium | reverse complement strand
GGTAGAAGCAGTCTCAAAATTGCCTGAGTAATATGAGGATGCATCCCAGTCGTACCATCGCGAGAAAGTTTTCTCCCTTCCGCTCGTAGCGCGCCACCAGGCGCCGGAAGTTTTGTAGCCAGGCAAAGAATCGCTCCACCGTCCATCTCCGCTTGTATCGCCGCAGCTTCCTGCCATCCTGCGTTTTTGGTTTCACTCGATTTCTCTTGTGAGGAGCAATCAGTTCTACTCCAATCTCCGCAAGCGCCTCGTCCAGTGGATCTGAGTCATAGGCCTTGTCCGCTACCAGCCGCTCCGGGAGGCGGTCAGTAATTCGGCAGGCAAGCGTTGCTTCCACCAGGGTGACTTCTCCGGGCGTAGCAGAGCAAGTGTTAATGGCGATAGGAAGAGAGTGGCCGTCTGTAATTGCCATGATCTTTGCACCCTTACCCACCTTGGTCTTACCAATTTCTGATCCCCCCTTTTTGCCTTGGTAAAGCTGCCGTCAATGAAACACTCCTTTAAACTCACTTCTCCTCGTTCCTCTAGGTCGGCGGCTAAGGTACGCATTACTTTCTCCACGACACCCGCTCGGCTCCACTCCTGGAACCTCCGGTGGCAGGTCTGGTAGGATGGGTAGCGCTCGGGAAGTTCCTTCCACTGGGCGCCGGTCCTCAGGATCCAAAGAATACCGGACAGAACGGGGCGGTTCGGCAACCGCTTCCGACCGCGAAGATGCCTTTTGCGTTTTGGTAGCAGTGGGGAGATCCGCTCCCACTGTTCATCGGTTAAGTCCATATACCTCCTATGTTACGAGTAAACGGGCCCACCGTACCAAAGGAGGTAAAAGAGATCTGTTAATTAGGTAGCAATTTTGAGACTGGTTCTAGCTAAGGATTTCTTCGTATTCCAAAAATAGATAAATCGAAATAGGTATACACAGCAATTTAAGGGGCGTACGGTAAAAAATAGAATCCGTAATCGGCATCATGTCAGCTTCTGTTTTAGCCAATCTGTGCTTGGTGTTCTTCCTGATCGGGGTAGGCGTAGCATCGGTCCGACCGGTCCAGGCACCCACCTTTGTTATTTACGCTCTCATCGCCTTATTACTGGTTGGCGTCTGGCTGGTCCGATCCAAGCGAGCCGTATCAGTCCAGGTTTTATTACTTGGTTTCTTGATTGGCTGGTGTCTGACCGGACTCTGGCGAGTTCATCACTTTTCCACCTACCGGTACGGTTCAGCTTACCGGTTCACCGGCGTGATTACCGAACCGGCAGATATTCGGGCCACCTCTCAGCTGCTGTCCGTGCTGCCGGATCAAGCGATTGCGGAAGGGTTAGACAGTAAACTGCGGCGCACGCTGATCCGCATCCGGGCACCCCGATACCCTACTTATCAGTATGGCGACCGCCTTTCTGTCGCCGGCGTAATTGACCGTCCCGAACCGTTTAGCGGATTTAATTACCCGCTGTATCTTGAGCGATACCAAATTTACGGTGAGATTACCCGCTCGCCTCACATTGAAAAGATCGGAAGCGGTTACGGAAACCGGTTTTCCGCCTGGCTGTACGGGATCCGACAGTCAACTGAGGACCGGATCGCTCACACCCTATCCGAACCGGAAGCGTCATTCCTGGCCGGTATCTTGCTTGGCAGCAAGCGATCGATTCCCGCCGATATTCAAGCCGATCTACAAACTACCGGCACCGTTCATATTGTGGTAATCAGCGGATCGAATATCACTATCCTTCTGGAGATCCTTCTGTACTTTTTACCGGTGTATAAACGAAAGTCGCAACTGTTAGCGGTAATCATCCTCGGCTTTCTAGTCTCGGCGATTAGCGGCGCTTCCGCCAGCGTTTTACGGGGAGCAACCGTTGCCGTTCTCAGCCGTTACCTTAAGTTGCGTTCCCGCTTTCCCTGGCCGACTCCGTTTTTACTGGTTTCCGTCACGTTTTTATGTTTGTACAATCCGCTGCTCTTAGCGGCCGATCCCGGTTTCCAGATATCATTTGCCGCGTTTGCCGGCCTTGCCTATCTGGCCACTCCGCTTGCGGATCGCATCCGCCGCTCAGCCTGGCTCGGTAGGATTCCGGAGCCAATGCAGGAGTCTATCGCCCAAACCCTGGCCGCCAGTTGTGGTATCAGCGCGCTCTCATTTAAAGAGTTTGGCCAGCTTTCTCTGCTTGGTTTAGTCGTAAATCCCATCGTGTTGTGGTTACTGTATCCCATTACAACCGTCGGACTGATTTTAGCCTTTTTTGGCTGGATACCACCGGTTGCGGCAATGGTAAAGCTTCCACTTTGGCTGTCTCTCCATCTTACCCTCCGTACCGTTTCCACCTTTGCCCGCTGGCCGGTTGGTGTGATCCACGCCAATATCAGCTGGCTCGGCTTAGGGTTATTTTATGCCTTGCTCATACCGATTATTTATCTCTTATTTCACCGAAAACTCCGCCATGTCTCAGCACTTACTCAAAAAACTTAGCCTGACTATCGGTGTCGTTCTTTTGATCGGCTGGAGTGTCCTTTCCGTGCGGCCGTCTTACAGTTCCGTCCCGGCGCTGGATGTCTGGATGTTAAACGTCGGACAAGGCGAGAGCGTACTGCTGCGTGAGCCTCATGACAAAAAAATCCTCTTTGATGGCGGTCCCGACGAAACCGTGCTCTCCCAGCTTGGCAGTATTCTGCCGGTTTGGGATCGGAAGATCAATCTGGTTATACTCTCCCACAACCATAGCGACCATATTGACGGACTGATCTCCGTACTGGAGCGGTATCAGATATCAGAGGTTTGGCTCTCCGG
>JAGWZN010000134.1 GCA_018968785.1 Patescibacteria group bacterium | reverse complement strand
AGTAAGCATGACCCTAGCATAGCAAATGTGAATGAAAGGAGAAAGGATCGATCGATTTGACGCATGAGAATATCTCTGGTATATATAAGATATGCAAACTAGTCAGTGCCTCTTCCTTGGTCTCATTCTTATCCGCATTCGCGCGGCGGCCTTTTCTAGTAGATAAAACAGCATAGAAACAGTCTAGAAGATCCGCCGACAGGGCGGTTTTTTGTTTCAATCGCACTTTATTATTTTTTAAGATTGCGGAGCCACTCGGGAACGGATGCCTTAATCCGTTTCAGCGCGGTGTCGCAATCGAGCGGACCAATTTATAAGCATAAGCATGAAAGGAGAACATCATGCAGACAGACAGACAGTACTTAAGGGAGACCGAAGGGAGGATACCAGGCGGTGAGGGAGAAAGACAGCGGTACGAAAAAATTATAAGAAGGCATAGCCCACCGCCGGATGTCGATCAAACGGATGTCGATCAAAATACAGCACGGAAGCAATACATGCGAGATTCCCTGAAAGAGAGGGAAAGGAGCGACAGGGAGTATATGAAGACCATGCGTGACCTCCTGAACGTGGGGGATGCGCAAGTTTCTCAATCCGCTCACGAGACGGAGAAGGCTAAGGAATAGCCTTCTCCTCGACAGAAGATAGCGAAGCCCGCTATCTTCTGTTTTATCTCCGCCTAGCCTTTACCCGTTCATTCACCGTCAACAACTTCTTTCGTAACCGCAGACTTTTTGGCGTCACCTCCAGTAGCTCGTCATCTTCAAGTAGATCCAGGCACTGTTCCAGACTTAGCAGGGTGGGCGGAGTCAGCACTGTAGCGATATCGGCCGTCGAAGAGCGGACATTTGTCTGTTTTTTCTCTTTCGTCACGTTAATTTCAATATCGTCCTCCCGGCTATTCAGACCGATAATCATCCCTTCATACACCTCGGTGCCTGGTCCGATAAAGGTGATACCCCGCCCCTGGGCGATATCCAGCCCGTACGTCACCGCCTTGCCGGTCTCGGACGCGATAAGCACGCCGTTGCGCAACCGGGGCATGGGAACGCCAACCGGTTCATACCGCAAGAAAAGCGAATTCATCACCGCCGTGCCGCGGGAAAGGGTCAGCAGCTGATTACGCAAACCGAGCATGCCCCGGGTCGTTATTTCAAAAGTCAGCCGGGTAGTGCCGTCGGAGTTTTCCTCCTGTAGCAGTAACAGCCCTTTCCGGCGGCCGACTTCACTGGTCACGTTACCGGCGTATGTAGAAGTCACGTCCACCGTCAACTCCTCTATCGGCTCCATTTCCTTGCCGTCAATCACTTTGGTAACCACCCGTGGCTTTCCGACCTGCAACTCATATCCTTCCCGTCGCAGGGTTTCAATAAATACCGAGAGGTGCAGCTCGCCTCGTCCGGAAAGAATGTACTCACCTTCCCGGCCCATCTCCAGCCGTAGGGATACATTGCTCTCCAACTCGCGACGAATCCGTTCCAGCAGATGCCGAGCCGTGACAAACTTGCCTTCCCGGCCGGCAAAGGGCGACGTATTGGCGGAAACCGCCATCTTCAAGGTCGGTTCCTCAATTTTAATACCGGGCAACGGCTCCGGTGTTTGCGGATCGGTTACCGTATCGCCGATACCGACGCTCTTGAGACCGGTAATCGCCACGATATCACCGCCTTCTCCTTCCGGCACCTCCACCCGCTTTAATCCCTGGCTGACGTAGACCGCGTCGATCCGGGATTGCTCCTGCACGCCATCGGCGTTCACCACCGCCACCTGTGCGCCGGAACGGATCGCTCCCCGCCGGATACGGCCGATCGCGTACTTTCCGTGAAAGCTGTCCCAATCGAGAGTAGTTACCAACATCTGCAACGGACCGTCCTCCCAATCCGGTGGCGGCACATACCGCAGAATCCCTTCAAATATCGGGGTCAGGTCAGCAGGCGCGGACGGATCGTCCGGCAGCGCTTCCCACGCCTTGCCATCCCGACCGATCGCGTAGTACACCGGAAACTCCAGATGATCCTCATGAGTCGCCAGATCTAAAAAGAGATCGTGAGTCCGGCTGATCACCTCGGCAACCCGGGCGTCGCGCTTATCAATTTTGTTAATAACCACAATAATCTTTAAACCGATCTCCAGCGCCTTTTTCAAGACAAACTTCGTTTGCGGCATCGGACCTTCTTGGGCATCAATAATCAGCAGCGCCCCATCCGCCATATTCAGGGTCCGCTCCACTTCGCCGCCAAAATCGGCATGACCAGGCGTATCGATAATATTAATTTTTACTCCCTGGTAATTGACCGCCGTATTTTTTGCCAAAATGGTAATACCCCGCTCTCGTTCCTGATCGTTTGAATCCAAAATCAGGGTCTGCTGCATAGCGGCTTCATTTTCACGGAAGGTTTTCGACTGCTTGAGCAGCCCATCCACCAGGGTGGTTTTCCCGTGATCCACATGGGCGATAATGGCGATGTTACGGAGTTGCATACTCAAAACAAAAAACTGCCTTTTTTCAGCTCTTCAACTATACCAGATTAAGCAGAAATTTTCCAGCGGATGTATATGTGGAGGTATCACCCTCCCTCTCCAGATTGGCAGAACAAGACTGTTCCAGTCGAGCTAATTCTTGTTGGATAGCGTGTCCGTAATCCGCCTCAGTAAATTGACCGTGGGAAGAAAGCCGATCGAATAGTAGAACCAGTCTCAAAATTGCTACCTAATTAACAGATCTCTTTTACCTCCTTTGGTACGGTGGGCCCGTTTACTCGTAACATAGGAGGTATATGGACTTAACCGATGAACAGTGGG
>JAGWZN010000133.1 GCA_018968785.1 Patescibacteria group bacterium | reverse complement strand
ACGTGCTATATGAGATCTTACCGTTATCCATTTCTAGCTGCGCCTGCCGAATTAACCCGAGTCTCCATTCTCTCAGCTCTTCATCTCTTACCGGTACGCTTTCAGATTCTGGCACATGTTGGACGTGCAGAGGTTGTTGTTCGATTCCTTTCATACTATTTGAGAGGTAAATAACAATACTTCCTTATACCACAAAAACAATACCCCGGCTAGGTTCGGGGTATTGTTGTGCTCTGTGGAAGGTTAGTACCAACCGTTGATCCGGTGGAAGTACCAAGCGTAAGTAGGGGTGTGGTACCGATCGGCAATATAGTCGATCATCCAGCGAATCTGGTCTTCAGGACTCCAGTTAATCAATCCGCCACACTGCAGACGCTGAGGAATACCACAGGCACCAGATTGGGCATTCAGCGCTTTGCTATCCCATTTGGACTCACTCCAGACGATAGCGGCGAAGGCGGTAAACTGGCCGGCACCGAACCGAGCGGTTACCAGACGTTCAGCCATATCCTGAACAGTTTCCGGCTTCTTAGTCTCAGCGGCAACCTTCTGTTGGTCAATAACGACGGGTTGTAAGCTCTCCTCGGTCGGAGCGGCCAGCACGTCATTCAGGGTAATCGGGGTGACGATAGCCGGCTCCTCATTCACCATACCGGTCTGGGTGGTTTCGGCTGCGGCAGCCTGCGCGGATGTTACCGGGGCTATCAACAGCAGAAAAGCCAGCACGATATATGTAATGTTTTTCATGCGCGGCAGCGTATCACAAAACTGCCGAGTTGTCAAGGTGTATTAGGCTTTCAGAGCCTACTTTTTATTCTCATTGCAAGTAGAAATTGCCAACACATTTCGAGAAGCTTCTCATACGGTACGAATTTTAGATTTGCCTCATTGCGATCTAACGCGTCTATGTTTGGATTCTGCGCCCGGCGGTCCAAGAGGTCCATAAACTGACCGACTAGGTACAACGCGGTATCCTTGCGATCGCCCCCATGTTGTAGACTGTGCAAATTCGCGTTTATCTCAAATCCGGCTGCCACTAATCTATTCAGCAATTCTTTCGCCTGATCTGGTTGCAGATTATTCCAATGCACCAATTTCTCCACCAAGAAATCTACCCACTGATCTGGATCCTGTTCCATGCTGGGAAACGTCGGCTCCTTTTCATTGGCCGGCTCTTCCGGCGTCGCCCTCATAGGCGGTTGCGGCATTACAATACTCATCTTTGACTCCTTCTCAGCTTATTCGCGAACTCTTTTCTCAGCTTCATGACCTTTGGCGCGATTACCACTCGACAGTACGACTGATCCGGATTATTCCGGTAATACTCCTGATGATACCCCTCCGCCGGATAAAACGCCTCAAACGGCTGTAACTGCGTCACGATCGGCCCATCCCACACCTTTCGTGCCTCAATCTCCCGGATAATCTGCCGGGCCGTTTCGCGCTGTTTTTCGTCGCGATACAGAATAATCGACCGGTACTGTTCCCCGCTATCGGCGCCCTGCCGGTTCATTGTGGTCGGATCGTGCATGGTAAAGAATATCCGCAACAGATCAGCGAGCGTGAAAATCGACGGATCAAACGTTACCTCCACCACCTCCGCATGGCCGGTTTCGCCTGCACAAACCTGGTCATACTTCGGATGTTTCGTATGCCCGCCCGAGTAACCGGAAACCACCGTTTTTACCCCGGCCAACTCCTTAAAGATCTCTTCCAGGCACCAGAAACAACCGCCACCAACCGTGATCGTCTCTTCCATATTTTCTGATAAACTACAGATAGATTACCACTATAATGAAATCCGGTCCAAATGTCACGCCTGCTTTTGCACACCTGTTGCGCCCCCTGTCTCTCCTCGGTTGAAGAGCGGCTACGGGACGGATATGAGCTGGATATTTTTTGGTATAACCCTAATATTTACCCGCCGGAAGAGTATGAGCGTCGGCTACAGGAGTTGGAACGGTTTGGCCGGATTATCGGCAGGCCGATCCGGGTACACCGGGAGGCGGGTGACCAGGAAGCCTGGCGGGAAACGGTGGTCGATTACGCTCACCAGCCGGAAGGCCAGCAGCGGTGTCGGGAATGTATCCGGTTCAGATTGAAAAAGACAGCCGAGATCGCCAAAGCGGAGCGGTACGATCTATTCGCCACTACTCTAACCGTTTCGCCGCGCAAAAACGCGGCTTTAGTCAACTTCGTGGGCCAACAACTGGCGGAAGAGGTTGGTATTCCTTTTTTGGTAGCTGATTTTAAGAAAAATAACGGCTATTTGCGCTCAATCGAACTCTCAAAGAAGTATAATCTGTACCGCCAGGAGTACTGTGGTTGCGTATACAGCTTGAACGCGATGCTGGCCCGCAAACTGGCCAAGACCCGGGCGGAAGCGGCCATGAACGTGAAGTAGAACCGAGCTACGGAGAGGAGAGGATTGACTGTAGCTGTTGCCGGACTTGAACCGGATCCAGGTTCGAAACCCCAAGTGCCGACGCGACCATCCGCAGCGTATATTCGGTCAACCAGTACAGCAGGATCAGAGAAACAATCAAAAAGATGATACCGGCGATATCCCACTTCCGCTGCACCTGCTCAAATTCGGCAAAATTGAACCACGCCCGCTTGCGCCAGGCCCTTTTCCTGGCAAATACCGGTAGAATAAACAGAACCGGGAAGAAAACCAGGGCCGCCAGTACGCTCCACAGAGCGAAAGCGGTGTCCCCCATCACTTGAAAATAGATAGGGCCGAAGGTGAGAGCCGCCCAGGAGTAACTGCCGGTAGTGTCCAGTTTTAGTGTGTATGGCCGGTTAATGGATAATGGTTGTTAAGATAGCTGAGAATAGTGTTGGCGTAGCGCTCACCCGACTCTTGACTCTGGAAGGTGGA
>JAGWZN010000132.1 GCA_018968785.1 Patescibacteria group bacterium | reverse complement strand
CTGCTGCTGGTTCAGACCGTCCAAGGTCGCCTGCACCACCGCCTGCTGATCGCTGATCTGCTTGGCCATCTGCTGAGCCGCCTTTTCCAGAGCGCCAAGCTGCGCCAACTCCTCTTCCCGCTGGCTGAGCGGCTGGTTGGCAAACGCCTGCAACAGGTCGGGATGGCTGGTTTGATAAATATACAGCGCGCGAACAATGGCGCCGCCCTGGTTCTGCTTCTCGGTCAACTGCGACTGCAGCTCATCTTTCTTCTGCTGCTGCTCACCGATCTGGGCTGTCGTCGCATCGATCTGGCCCTGCGTGTCATTTAAGATATTTTGGGTGGCGGTAATATCACCCTGAAGCTGATTCATCCGGTCGCTGGCCCGGTCGGCAATACTTTTATTCTGTTCCGCCAGATACTGGTCCTGCTTGGCCTGCTGTTCCAGCGCCGCTTTCTGCTGCTGGAGGGAGGTCACGCTGGCGGCGTGGATAACCGAATCAACACCCTGAAAGTAAAAGAGCGCGCTAACCAGGATCAGGGTGAAAACGAGGGTGCCGGATTTTTTGAGAAATTGGGAGCTAGGCAAATGCCTGGGCGGAATGTCCATGTATCTCCGATTGTACGATATCTTACAAAAAATCGCAAGGAGTGGCGAAAACTTATTCCAGAGCCGAGAATAAAAACAAGTCCCGAACGGTTCGGCCTTTATTCTTCGATAAGAAAATGAGATACTGAAACTAGTTCCATAACCTTCTCTAGAAACGAACCGTGTCTCCCCGAAGCGAAAACCGTGAAGAATGACGAAGTGAACCGTGTTGTTCAGTGAGGAGTTGTGAACGGTTTGCAGCTCGGGGAGACGCGGTGCAGTTATCAGGAACGGTTGTGGAATTAGTTTCACAAGATGAAGGACAACCCACCGGCGATCGGTACTAGAAGAGGCATATTTATTCTAGTTCGATCTTTGGTTCCGCTTTTGGTAAGCGTTTTTTTGGCATTGTCTCCGCTGAGCGGACTACCCGCTTTCCTCGCCTCGCCCATCTGGCAAAACCTAGCGATTCACCCAGCACGTGCCGCCATCGACCCGGAACTGCCATTTTCGGCCCGCCTTACCACTAGTGCCGGCTTTGATGTCGCCGATGGCACCTATCCGGTCACCTTTCTCATCTACTCTCAGGCTACCGGCGGCACGCCGCTCTGGCAGGAAACGCAGACCATATCAGTCAGCCGGGGGGAGTTTGCCGTCCGGCTCGGCTCGGTGAAATCGCTCGCCTCGGTTGATTTCAACCAGTCGCCGCTGTACCTGGCCTTCCAGGTCGGCACCGATCCGGAGATGACGCCCCGGTATCAGATCGGCGCCGTACCGACCGCCCTCAACAGCCAGGAGCTGAACGGCCGTGATTCATCCAAATACGTCCAGACCGATCAGAACCAGACCCTAAGCGGTAATAACACCTTTACCGGCACCACCACCGCTTTAACCGGCACCCCGGCCGCGTCATCCACCACTTCACTCCTGCAGCTCGGCTCCGCTCTGGCATCCGGATCGGCGGCCGGTACGTATCTGGGTCTGAATGCCGCCTCCGGTTTTGCCGGCAATCTGGCCGATCTCCAAGTGAACGGCACCTCTCAGTTCACCGTAAATAACACCGGCAGCGTGGTTGCCGGTTCCTGGCAAGCATCCACCGTCGGCGTCACCTACGGTGGCACCGGCGCCGTGTCATTTACCAGTAACGGAGTGCTGTACGGCAACGGAGCCGGCGCCCTTCAGGTGACGGCTGCCGGCACATCCGGCCAACTGCTGCTCGCGAACACCTCCGGCGTGCCAACCTTTGTCACGGTCAGCGGCGATGCTACCCTGGCCGCGTCCGGTGTGTTGACCCTGGCCGCGTCCGGCGCCACCGGCGGCACCTACGGATCGTCTTCCGAGATACCGGAGATCACGGTTGATACAAAAGGCCGGATTACGTCCGTCACCACCAATCCGGTTATTTACGCCAGTCCGGTCGGTACGGCCGGCGGCGATCTGTCCGGTTCCTATCCGAACCCGTCAGTAGTAAAAATTAACGGCGTGGCGCTCGGCACCACCACCGCCACGGCCGGCAATTTGCTGATCGGCGATGGTAGCCAGTGGAGCTCGGTGGCGGTATCCGGCGATGGCAGCTTGACCTCCGGCGGCGTCTTTACTATTGGCAGCGGAGCAGTTACCGGCAGCAAGATCGCCTCCTCAACCATCACCGCTACCAATCTGCAGTCCGGCGATTACTCTTCGGTTATCACCTCGGGAACTTATTCTATCGGTATTTCCGGCAATGCCGGCACGGTCAGCAACGGGGTATACACCAATGCCGCCAACACCATTACCGCGCCGAGCAACGCCGCCGTCCCGCTTTCGCTCAAACCGGTTGCCGGCACCGGAACCGGAGACACGTTAGATCTGTATAATAATGCCGCCTCGCCGAGCATCGCTTCCTACTTTGACGCGGCCGGTCTCTTTCACGGATCGGGTGCCGGGATCAGCGCCGCCAGTATCGCCAACAGTTCGCTCGCCAACGCGTCGGTCACCGTCACGGCCGGCACCGGTCTTGCGGGCGGCGGCAGCGTGGCGCTGGGCGGCAGCGTGACGATCAGTAACGCCGGGGTAACTTCGATTTCCGGTACAAGCAATCAGGTGATCGCGTCCGCTTCGACCGGATCGGTTACTCTTTCCTTGCCGCAGGATATCGCCACCGTCTCTTCGCCGACTTTCGGCGGGTTGACGGTGAACGGTGACATCTCGACCACCGGGTCTGGGAGTATTACGTCCGCTTCTACGGTGACCGGCACCACCGGGATTAACACCGGCGTGGGAAGTGGCACCCAGCGGATTGATGCCTCGGGGAACTTGGTCAATATTGGTACCGTCACTACTTCCGG
>JAGWZN010000131.1 GCA_018968785.1 Patescibacteria group bacterium | reverse complement strand
TGGCCTACCGTAAAGAAGGGTTGGTAAACTGGTGCGCGAAATGCCAAACGGTACTGGCAAATGAGCAGGTTGTGAACGGCCGCTGCGAGCGGTGCGATACGCCGGTTGTGCAGAAAAATCTTAAGCAGTGGTACTTTAAAATTACCGAGTACGCTGAACGGTTGCTGAACGATCTGGATAAGCTGGACTGGCCGGAAGGGATTAAAATGATGCAGAGAAACTGGATCGGCAAATCCAGTGGCGCTTCTCTGCGCTTTCCGATACAGAATGGCCAAGATAGTCAGGAGAGTATTGAGGTGTTTACCACCCGTCCTGACACTGTTTTTGGCGCCACCTATATGGTTTTGGCTCCTGAAAATGAACTGGTAGGCCGGATTACCACGGAACCTCAAAAAGCGGAAGTGCGACGGTATCAACGCCAGACCGCTCAGAAAACCGAGCTGGAACGCAGTTTCCTGGATAAGCAAAAAACCGGTGTCTTTACCGGCGCTTACGCGATCAATCCTGCTACCCAAGAGCCGATTCCCGTTTGGATAGCCGATTACGTTATCGCCAGTTACGGAACCGGCGCTATCATGGCGGTGCCGGCCCATGATGAGCGTGACTTCGCCTTTGCCCGGGAATACGGTTTACCGATTCGGCGGGTTATTAAGAGTGATACTCCCCTACCTCATACCGGAGCGGGAGAACTGATTGATTCCGGTAGCTTCTCCGGCCGGGACAGTACGGCGGCGATACCGGAACTAGTGAAAAGCGTGGGCGGGAGACTGAAAACCACCTACCGTCTGCGAGACTGGCTGGTATCCCGGCAGCGGTTCTGGGGCGCCCCGATTCCGGTGGTGTACGATCAAACCGGCGGCGAACATCTGGTGCCGGAAGACCAGCTACCGGTGACCTTGCCGATGGACGTCGAATTCTTACCGACCGGGCAGTCACCGTTAGCGCTTGCTACTGATTGGAAGCGGTATACCGATCCGGAAACAAAAACCGAATGGCGGCGGGAGGTTGACACTCTGGACACCTTTGTCTGCTCAAGTTGGTATTATCTCCGCTTTCCTACCCCCGATCTGGATACCGCTCCGTTTGGCAAGGAGGAGGTGGAAAAGTGGCTCCCGGTCGACATTTATGTTGGCGGTGCCGAGCATGCTGTTCTGCACTTACTGTACGCCCGGTTCTTTACCAAAGTGCTTTTTGACGCCGGTTTCCTCTCTTTCGATGAACCGTTTTCCCGGCTGCGTAATCCCGGAATGATCTTGGGGCCGGATCACAATAAGATGTCCAAATCCAAAGGTAATGTGATTAGTCCAGACGAGGTTATTGCCACCTACGGTGCCGATACCTTGCGGTTATATGAAATGTTTATGGCGCCTTTTGAAATGGAGAAGCCGTGGAGTACAACCAGTATTGTCGGTGTGCGCCGGTTTGTAGATAAAGTCTGGCGGCTTCAAGAACAGGTTGTATCACAACCGGCGGATGAGGCGGAACGGCGGATTTTGCATAAGGCGATTAAAAAGGTGACGGAAGACTCCCAACATTTTAAGTTTAATACCGCTGTTTCAGCCATGATGCAGGCGGTCAACGCTTTTAGTGATCGGGCCGCTATTTCCGAAGAAAGTTATCTGAAGTTTATTACCATCCTCAATCCGTACGCCCCCCATATGACTGAGGAGTTGTGGAGCCGATTCAAGCAGAAGGGATTCTGCAGCCTGGCGCCGTGGCCTCGGTATGATCCGCAGTACGTGCAAGAGGAACAGATCGAGTATCCGGTACAGATTAACGGCAAAATCCGGTTTAAGGTGCGGCTCAGTGCCGATCTGCCGACGGACGAAGTGTTGGCTCAGATAAAAGCCGATACCCGTCTGGCGCCGTATACGGACGGCAAACGGATTGAAAAAGAGCTGGTAGTGCCGAGTCGACTAGTCTCACTAGTAATTATCTGATAAATCTGTTATGCTGATCCAAGCAACTGTAATTTCTAACGTTTAACCGATGGCCCACCCTAAGAAGCGGATGAGTCCCGTACGTTCGGCAAACCGTCGTCGCCAGATTGGTCTGGATTTGCCTGCCACCACACGCTGCCCCCAGTGCCATACCCTGATGGTCAAACACAAAGTCTGCCCAACCTGTGGACAGTATAAAGGGCGAGAAGTGGTAGCGGTATCTGACAAAGCCTAGCTAATAGCCAGTCGTGGCGCAAAATCGACATCTATCCCGTACTCTTTGTATGCAATCACTCTACGAATGGGAGTTTCGTGGGTATGGTGATTTGGATACGATTGTGAAACGAAACTGCAAAGAGTTTGAGAAAGATATCGATGCCGAGTACATCAAAAAAGTGACCGGCGGCGTTCGGGAGCATTTGGATGAAATTAACGCCTTAATCGAGGAAGCGGCGCCGGAGTGGCCGCTTGAGCAGGTGGCTAAGGTAGATAAAAACAGTCTGCGGGTGGCGATTTACGAAATGGTTTTTGATCCGGAAGAAGATGTGCCGCCCCGAGTATCGATCAATGAGGCGGTTGAAGTTGGTAAAACGTTTGGCAGCGAAGGCGCTTCAAAGTTCATAAATGGCGTGCTGGGACATATTTATCGTAAGTACGAAGAGAAGCTAAGACCGAGGAATGAACGTTAGCCTACCCGATCTGGGACCGTTTGAGCAGAGTATCGGCACGAACTTCCAAAATAAAGATCTGCTTCGACAGGTTTTTGTACACCGGTCCTTTTTAAATGAACACCGTTCTTTTCCGCTTGGCCATAACGAACGGTTGGAGTTCTTAGGAGACGCCGTGCTGGAGTTAGTGGTGACGGAGTATCTGTATAAACATTTTCCCAATCCGGAGGGTGAGCTGACCAACTGGCGTTCTGCCCTGGTCAAAGGCGAGACGTTGGCGCAAGTGGCGGGCAATCTGCGCTTCTCGGATTATTTACTGCTTTCATACGGTGAGGCGAAGA
>JAGWZN010000005.1 GCA_018968785.1 Patescibacteria group bacterium | reverse complement strand
CACAAAAAATACCAGCACGCCATCCATCAGACCGGTCCGGGAGTAGGTAATGAAAATGCCTTCCAACGCCACTATCAGCATTAGCATAATGGCACCGGCCCGGTCGCGTTGATATTTCCACCAGAGATAGCCCACCAAGAAGATAAGGCCGATGCCGAACAGGCTCGGCATTAACCGCCAGGCGAAGGAACGGTTACCAAATACGGCCAGAGCAACGGCGATAATAAACTTACCGAACGGCGGATGGGCGTCAAACGACTGCACGCCGTGCAGATAATTCCAGGCGAATACCGGAAAATAAACCTCGTCAAAGACGATTTTATCCGGTTCGCCCAAGCGGTACGTCCGGGCCAGGATGCCCAGCATCACCGAAAGAACCGCCAGCACCGCTAAAACTTTGAACGGTACCGGCTGCGCCTTCCATCCGTCCCGCCATTTTTGAAGTAAAACCGCCATGTTTTTACCATACCGTATTTACGCGCGTTTACTCAATGTTTTATAGAATTTTGTGAGCCGACTTACTTGCCAAGTTCAACTATTTGGAGCATAGTAAGGGTGTAGCATATAGAATTTTCAAAAGGAGGATATATGAGTAAAAATCCGACTCCAGATGAGGAGGTAGTCGTTGACCCGGCCGAATGGATGGAAGAGCTGGAAGGTCAGTTGGCGGTTGATGTCTATCAGACTCCGGGCGAGATCATCATCAAGGCGCCGATTGCCGGCGTCCGACAGGAAGACCTGGACGTAACCATTACTGACGAGCAGGTTGCTATCCGCGGCGAGCGGCACGATCAACAGACCGAGAATATCGAGAGTTATTTGGTTCAGGAATGTTACTGGGGTTCATTCTCCCGCGTCTACTCTCTGCCGTTAGCGGTCGATTCCGATAAAGCCACCGCCCGGCTACTCAACGGCATCCTGACTATTACCATCCCCAAAGCCGCCAAAGCCCGCACCAAGACGATCGCGGTCGAGGTGGGATAGACAGGATACGCAAGAGGCAGGAGAAAGGAGAAAGAAGAGAACCGGATGGGGTCGCGCCCCGCTGTCTTTCTTCTTCCTTCTTTCTACTTACTCCTAATTGTGTGGTATGAAAATTCGCAAGCTCGTGATACCGGCCGCCGGATACGGAACCCGTTTTCTGCCGTTTACCAAATCCATTCCCAAGGAGATGCTGCCGGTAGTGGACCGGCCCGTTATTCAATACATTGTGGAAGAGGCGGTAGAAGCCGGCATTGAGCAGATTATCCTCATTACCGGTTACAGCAAACGGGCAATTGAAGACTATTTTGACTACAATCTTGAGCTGGAGTACCTGCTGGAGCGGTCCGGCAAGCTGGCCCAGCGGCAGATGATCCGCGATCTTTCCGATGTCGCCCATTTTGTCTATATCCGCCAGAAAGAACAACTTGGCAACGGCCACGCCATCCTCCAGGCCCGCGACGTGGTTGGCGATGAACCGTTTGCCGTCATGTGGGGCGATGAGGTGTACAAAGGCAAACCGAGCAAGCTGCAGCAGATGATCGATGCCTACGAAAAGTATAAGGCGCCGATCCTGTTCGCCATGCAACGCACCGGTGAAGGCGATTACGACAAGTACGGCTACGCCAAGATCAGCAAAGATATGGGTGATGGCGTATTCAAGGTTGAGCAGGTGATTGAGAAACCGGGCAAGGAGTACGCGCCATCTCCGTACGCCACTATCAGCGCTTCCATTGTCACGCCCGATATCTTCCCCATTCTGGAGAATCAAAAACCGGGCAAGGGCGGGGAGATCTATCTGGCGGACGCGGTCAACGCGCTGGCTCAGAAAAAGCCGGTTTACATCAAAGAAGGCAAAAAGCTGAAATACTTCGACTGCGGCAATAAACTGGAGTATCTGAAAGCGGTAGTGGAGTTCGCGCTTGAGCGGCAGGATCTGGGCGAGGACTTTCGCAACTATCTGCAAACTATTGTATAATAGTAGAAGTAGGTTTTCCGATTTTCATACTTCTAATATTTTCAAATGGGGGCACAGTTCACGGAGAAATTACGTCAGGCAAGCATCTTCTTCCTGGTCGGTGTTTTTGGTCTGACCGCCACCGGCTGCGGCACCACAAACACCAATAAGCAGTCCGCTCCCGCTCAGGTTCGGATCTGGCGGCTGAATCAGGATGTCGATACCATCCGCGACAGCGTGAACACCTTTAATAGCCAGACCGGCGGATCAGCGGTTGTCACCTACACCAAAAAAACACTGCCCGGTTACGAACTGGACGCGCTGAAGTCCATGGCTGCCCGCAAAGGACCGGATATTTGGAGTATTCCTAACGATTGGGTTGATGATTACCAGAACCAGATTATCCCGTTGCCGGATAACTTCTTCTACGCCTCCGGTGCCACCAGCGGCCCGTCACCGGCGCAAGAAGTAAAGACGCTGTTTCCCGCCGGTATCGCCAACGCTCTGATCCGACCGGACGGCAAAGTGTACGGCATGCCGACCAATGTCGATTCGCTCCGCCTTTACTACAACCCCGATCTGTTTGATACCGCGCTGCAAGACTTTCGCCAATCCCAGGGCGATAACTTAAGCGACTCGGTCTATCAACCGGTCCGCCAGCTGCTCAGCAATCCGCCAGCCACCTGGAATGATCTGGTGAATCAGGCCAAGTACCTCACCGTCCGCAGCGGCAATACCATTACCCGCTCGGCGATCGCTCTCGGTACGGCGGATAACATTCCCGACGCGGTTGATACTCTCTATCTGCTCATGCTGCAAAACGGCGCGCAGATCATCAGCTCGGACCGCCGTGACGCCCTCTTCCATGTTCCACAAACCACCCCTTCCGGCGGTATTGTCAAACCGGGCGAGAACGCGCTGGACTTTTACACTTCCTTCGCGAACCCCAATAAGAGCAACTACAGCTGGAATCCGTCTATGCCCCAAGCGCTGGATGCCTTCGCCCAAGGCAAGGTGGCCATGGTCATCGCCTACAGCGACTTTGCCGATCAGTTGCAGGTCAAATACCCGAAGTTTCATCCGCAAGTGGCGCCGGTTCCCCAAATTACGGTTGATAACGTTCAGCAACCGGTCAATTTCATAAAGTTCTCGATCGAAACGGTCACACAAACCGCCGATAACCCGGCGGCGGCCTTCGCTTTCATGAAGCTATATACGGCACAAGACAGCGCCGATAACCTGGCGTCCGAGCAGAAGCTGCGCAGTCCTTATCTCACTACCCTGAACAAAGACACCAGCAACTACGAAAATGAGCAGGCCTTGACCGGCCAGACAACATTCAAAGAAGATCACAGCCAGTTCGATTCGGTCTTCCACGATATGATTGTCAATGTCAGCCAAGATAACATTGCCGTTCCTGACGCCATTAGCACCGGCGCCCAGCAAATCAACCAACTGCTGCTGAACGCGCAGCAGTCCAACAGTCAGTAGCACCCCGCCGGCATGCTCCGCTTTGTTCTTACCTCTCTCTCCGGTATCGCTTACGCCGCCGCTCCCGGAGCGCCTCAGCTGCCGCCGACCCTTCCTATTCACAGTATTGCCGATATCGCCAACCGGATCCTCAATGTCCTGCTGGTCTTTGCCTATCCCCTCGCCTTCCTGGCCCTGCTGTACAGCGCCTACCTGCTGATCACCTCCGCCGGCAAGTCCGATGCCTATACGAAGGTAAAGAAGAATATTCTGTATCTGAGCATTGGCATTTTTGTCATCGCGATGGCGGTCAGTATGGGCAATATCATCCGTCGACTGCTTGGCGCTTAACCTTTATCGCTTCTTTATATGGCCCGATCTTTTCTCGGCAAACCGATTCCCCGCTCCTCCTCTCACCGACCGTTGCCCCGGCCGGGTCATTTCTCGCTGACTCTGTATATTATCGCGCCGCTGGTGCTGACGATCGGATACTGTTTCATGTTTAGCCACCATTTATTTGTTCCCACATCTCCTACCGCTGACGCCATCACCTTGCCCACTGCCCGGGTTTTGGGCGCCGCTTCGGCGCCCAATCCGAATGCCGCCCTCACAAACCAGTACGCTCAGAATACCGGCGGTGCCGCCACCCAAACTCTTTCCTGCAATGTGAAAAACCTGTTTGCCGGGGCGGACGCGCCGGACAAGCAAATCTTTCCGCTCATTCCCGCCTCGATCAGCAGTGGCGGTAGTATCTGTCCTCCGCAAGCTTGGAATATCGGTATTGTTTATTTCTTCGCGGTGAAGGCGCTGATTCTCGCAAACTGGCTGGCGGTGGCGCTGGCGATTATTCTAACGGTCTATGCCGGTTTGCTGTACATCAGCGGATTCGCGAATGAAAAGAACGTTCAGACCGCCAAGACCTGGTTGATCTCGGTCTATACCGGGCTGCTGATTGTGATTTTGGCCCGGATTATTGTCTATGGCATCGACACCCAGCTTCTGGGTGTTACCAGTAATCCGTCTACTCCGCCGGGTGGCGGGAATCTTTCCGTGCCGGCCGCTAAATAACCTTCATCATGAAACGGCTATTCTCTTTTCTACCTTTCTACCTGTTGGTTCTCCTGACGCCGCTACCGGCCCGGGCTGCCGGTGCGAATATCATCCCGCCAGTAAATAGCGCCTCCGGCCAGGTTACGCAAGTCGGTTTTCCCAGCGGCTACACCTCGGCACTCAACTACTACCTGAGCCTCTACTGGACCCGGATCATCAACGCCATTCTATTGGTGTTGGGGATTCTGGCGATTATTTACCTGATCTACTCCGGCATCCAGTACATCACGGCCGGTGGTTCGTCCGATAAGACAAAAAACGCCCGGCAAGGTATCCTGTACGCCCTGCTTGGTATTATTATCCTGGTTGCCAGCTACTTTATTATCGATACCATTACCAGCCTTTCCACCCATGTTGCGTCCAGTGCCGGCTGAGCGGTATAATATTACTGAAGTAGTTCCATATAAGGAGGGCTATGAGTCTTGTTTATAAACTGGCTGCCGCTACCGGACCGCTGAATTCGAACAGTATCATCAAGCCGGGCGGTGATGCTAACTTTGCCGGTGCTGCCAAGAACACAGACCTCACGAAGCCACTACTGAATATCGGCAATGTCGTGGTGGATGTCCTATTTATCATTGCCGCTATCCTGGCGGTCTCATATCTGGTTTACTCCGGTATCCAGTACATCACCTCGGCCGGCAACCCCGAGAAGACCAAAACCGCCCGAACCGCCATTATTAACGCGGTAATCGGGATCATTATTATCGCCGCCACATACGCCGTAATCCGGTTCGCCATTAATATCGGCGCCGGCCTGGTTGGCGCTACCTCCTGATCTACCTGATGTTACCGCCGGTTATTTCATTGACAACTCAGATACATGTTTTTACAATATAGGTAATTAATTTATAAGAGGGGAATCATGAAGATATCATCTAAACTATATGCCTACGCGGGAACGGTCACGAGCGGTGTTTCATCGCTGCTGGCTGGACGCGCTTTGGCCGCCTCGTCGCCATTTGAGAATAACTCAAACGGCCTGCAGCCGAACGGCAACCTTAACCTTTCCACGACCAGCACCACTTTAAACGGCACGGTCGCCAGCCTGGGAGATGTGGTGATTAACGTCATCTTTCTGATCGCTCTGATCCTGGCGGTCGCCTATCTGGTGTACTCCGGTATCCAGTACATCATGTCTGCCGGTAATCCGGAGAAGACCAAAACCGCCCGGGCCGGCGTCATCAACTCGATTATCGGAATTATCATTATCGCCGCCGCCTACACTATTATCCGATTCGCGCTCAATATCGGCAGCGGCCTAAAGACGGTCAACAGCTAGTTGTTATAATCCCACCAAAAAGCCTCCGTACGCGGAGGCTTTTTTGATTGGCGCTATCGCCGCTGGGGCGCGGTAGTAAACTGCGTGACAAACTCGCGAGACAGCGAACCACCCGCCACTTGAATTAACTGGTAAAGCCGGTCAATATCGCTCGTGTTGTTTTCCTGGCTTGTGTGGACACCGCCATTGAGGATGCGGCCGAGTGGTCCCAACGAGCCGTCACCGTCGCCCTGCACATCAATCCGCTGCTCCGCCAAGCGCGCTGAGGCGATGCAACCAATCGGTTGTACATGCATCGTTTGTACGGGAGCGGCCGGTGCCGCCGGATCGTACACCGTAATCACCCCAAGTGAAAGCTGTAACTGGAGTTCCTCAGTTCTTTTTTGCAAATGGCCGTCACCAACCCCGGGGATGTTTGCTCCAATTTCCTGGCGCAGCTCCTTTTTCACCACAGTCGGATGCACAAAAAGCACGATAGTTTTAATGGGCTGGTTTTGGGCGGCGCTATCCGGCCAAGGGTACATTGCAATATCCTGGCTATCCTCCGGCGTTAGACCGCCATCCTGCCGACCGCGCAATTCTCGCTTGAGCCGCATCATCATCTCGGCAGTAGAGCGCTGTGTCGGTCTGCCTCCATCCTGTTGCATGATCTCGCCAATGTCCGGGTTGTCACGAATGGCCTTATAATCTGTATCGCTAATTGTGTCCACTCGCCACCCGAGACCGTGTAATTGATTGGCTATCAAGCCGGATATGGTGTCTTCAATTCGCGCGAGTATATCGTCCTCTCCGCTCGCTCCAAGGTTTAAATTGTCACGCAAAAACCCCTTTTCCATTGCCACGACGATAAGCCGGATATGCCCCGGCGGGTTTTCCCGTCGTTCTTGACGGTTTTGCGAATCTTCCTTGGGATAGTTCGTTTCTAATCGTATATCGCCCGTATTCGGATCCTTACGGGTTCGCTCTTTCGCTTCCGCGGGAGGAGACGGTAACTGACCGGCCAAGCCGGCCGCGCCCGCAGCTCCTATCAATTTCAAAAAATTTCTTCGGCTCATTGTCGAAAGCTTCTGGTCTTCCGGTTTTGCTGTTCCCGGCTCTGGTTGTGATAATCGTTCAGGCATCGTACTTTACTATAATACGTTTAGCGTACTCATTATACTACTTTCTCAACCGTTTTTCTGCGGATACATCAAATAATTCACCCATTGCCGCCAGATCGGCTCGTTCGCCGGCTTCGGCGGGGCGGGCTTAGTCGCCCCGGTCGATACCACCTCATTCGCGAGATCAACCGACAGTCCGGACTCCGGCAAAGCGTACACTTTCTCATCCGGCCGCTTATATAGCAACTCCTGGCGCAGCTCCTTCTCCTTATACGAATCGGTTTGATAGTACACCAAAAGCGCCTGCAGCCGTTCCTTTTCCAACTCCTTCTGCGCTAAATCCGCCTGTAATGACTGAGTCGTTTGCTGGGACTGGTAGTTCTGATAAAACGCCTGCCCGGCCTGAACCATCAGATAGCCGGCCACCACCACCAACCATAAAAAGGCGACCGATTGGCGCAGCCATAACCAAAACCGTCGCATTAACAACAAATATGGACGTTGCTTCATCCTGTTTAGTATAGCACTTCAGGCGATGTTCGGCAGGCTGGCCGGATTACCATCAGCTGGGTTAAAGCGATAGATTAGCGGCTGCCGAACATCTCGACCGTCAGCAGTACCGGCTGGCCATCCGGATCAATCGTCTGAATGCAGGCAAAGCCGACATCGGTGTACTTTGGCGAAATCATATTAGCGTAATGGGACGGGCTGTTGACCCAGGCAGTAGTGATACCAGTCGGAGTACGAAACCCCTTGGCCAGATTCTCGCCGGCGGCGCGGTAGTCATAACCGGCCTCCTCAATGAACGCCCACGGCGATTTATGGTCGCCGGGCCGGAAGTGATCGAAATACCCCTTCGCCGCCATATCCTCCGCTTTGGCTGTCGCGGCGGCGTCCAGCTCGTCATTTAGCCGCAACGGCTGCCGACCGTCGCTTGTCCGCACCGCGTTCAGTAAAACCAGAAAGTCATCGGGAGTAAACCGCGGCTGGGCAATAACACTCACCGGTGGCAGCATATCGGCATTAGCCGTCGCCAAAGCCGGCGTACCACTGAAAAAGCCGACCAGAACGATCGCCATGACCGTTGGCGCGACGTGATGATACAGAGAACGTAAGGCGGTTTTCATCTATTTGTTTTTGTATTTCGGTTTTTGGGAAATTAGAATATTGTACCGCTTTTTGACTGATCTGTCTAGACCTCCACCCTTTGAAACCGGTATACTAATCTCATGAACACTATCTTCCTTGAACTGGGCGTAATCGTCACCATTGCCACCATCTGCGCCTTACTGGCCCGGCTGTTTCGGCAGCCGCCGCTACTCGGATACATCCTCACCGGTATCCTTTTGGGACCGATCGGCGCCCACTTCATTCATAACCAGGATCTGTTAGTTACGCTCCGATCAGTCGGTGTGGCGGTGCTTCTCTTCCTTGTCGGTTTGGAGCTGGACTGGGGCAAGGTGCGCCATCAACTGTCGAATACTTTTATCACCAGCGTTCTTCAGATTTTTGTCAGCTTTGCCATCGGCTTCGCCTTGGCCCGTGCCGTATATTTGCCGCCGGAAACGGCAATCTTTATCGGTTTCGCCCTCGCCTTTTCTTCTTCGGTGATCGTGGTCAAGCTGCTTGGCGAATCGCGCGACCTAAGCTCGCTGCACGGCCGGCTCTCCATTGGCATCCTTCTGTTTCAAGACTTGATTGCCATCTTTGGCACCGTACTGCTAAGCGGTATTGATAGCGGCGATAGCGGCTCAACCATGCTGTTTATCAGCCTTATTATCCTCAAAACCGCCGCCCTGTTTGGCGTACTGTGGATACTTTCGCGCTACTTTCTGCCGCATCTGTTCAGTCGAATTGCCCACTCCACCGAGCTCCTGTTTATGGCTAGCCTGGCGTGGTGTTTCCTGGTGACTTTCCTGGTGTACCAGTACGGTTTCCCTATTGAGGTCGGCGCTTTCCTGGCTGGCGTCAGTCTGGCGCCTCTATCGTACAGCCTGGATACGATTAACCGGCTGCGCTCGCTGCGCGATCTGTTTGTGATACTGCTGTTTATCAGTTTGGGAAGCAGTTTACAGCTACCGACAGCCAGCCTGCTGACCGTCAGTATCGCCCTGCTGTTGCTCACGCTCATTTTTCGGCCAATTGTTACCTTCGCGGTTTTGATTCAGCGAGGATATAAAAGCCGGACGGCTTTTCTGGCTGCCCTCACTCAAGGTCAGTTGAGTGAATTCACCTTGATTCTGGTCGGCGAAGGCCTCGGCGAGCATCTGATCGACTCCAATGTCGCGAACACCCTGATCTTTACCGCCGTGGCTTCGCTTTTCTTCTCAACTATCCTAATCAGTCAGCGGGAACGGCTGTACCGGATGCTGCGCGGCTATCTGCGTAAGCTGGAACACCATCACCGGTTTCTGGCGCCGGATGTGGAGGCCGGATTGGACAACCATATTATTATCTTCGGCTATCACCGGATGGGGTATCACATCCTAACCAAGCTGCGCGAGCTGCCGCATCAGGTGGTCGTGGTTGATTTTAACCCGGATATTATTAAAATGTTACGCCGACAGGAAGTGGAAGCGGTATACGGAGATATTCAGGATGAGGATATTTTGGAACAGCTGCATGCCGAACGCGCCAAAATGGTCATCTCCACAGTTCCTCACAAAGAAGAAACGATCTACCTTATCGAGGAGATGAAAAAACTGAACAGCGAGGCGCTGGTTATTGTCACCAGCCATTTTATTGATGACGCTCTCCAGTACTACAATCTGGGCGCCAGCTACGTTATTCTCCCGCATCTGCTGGGCGGCGAGTACGTCGCCAACCTGATCACTCAGTACGAACAACACGCTCTGGTTCGGCTGATCCGACACCGGGCGGAAGAGATTAAGCTTCTGAGAACCAAGAATCACTCTCTGTACTTCGAATAAACTCTGTCTAACTCCTCACTTCCCGCACCAGCTCCGTTGGAGTAACGGTGGGGCTCACCCTGACCCGTGGCAGTAAATACGGGTCGGATCCGGCGTGGGCCGCGCCCGGCTCCGTCGTAGTCGCGGTGAGAAAGCCGTCTTCCTGCACCAGGTGAAGCGTATCGGCGTTGAACCGGCCGGCCGGATAGCAGAATGATACCAGCGGCGCGCCGATCTGGGCTTCAATCGCCAGTTTGCTCCCCTCGATTTCCTTCTGTTGGGCGGCAGTTGTCAGCCGGCTCAGGTCCGGATGGTGCAGAGTATGGGCGCCAATCTCAAAGCCGCGGCGGTGCAAGGTTCTAATCTCATCCCAACTCATATAGGCCGGCTGGCCGACCTTGCCGGATATGATAAAAAAGGTAGCGGTGGCGCGGTGCTTCACCAGGATCGGATAAGCGGTTGTATAGGCGTCCGCGTAACCATCATCAAAGGTCACCGCGATCTTTTTCGGACTGCCGCGACCGGCCGCCAGATCAGCCATGGTAATAAACGAATAACCGGCCGCTTGCAAGGCGGTGAGATCGTTATCCAACTGACTGGCCGTCACCGAAAGCCGGTATCCTTCCGGATCCAGTTTCGGATCGACTACCCGCACATAATGGTACATCAGGATATGCGCGGTTACCGGCGTCGGTTTTCTTAGCTCGGCTATTCGCTGGTTTTGCAGTAGTTGGGCAGCCGATGTCGTCACCGGCCTGGAAGACGGTTTGCCGGTACCGGTTGAGAGAGCAGGGGTTGATTCCAAGCCAAAGGTCAGTTCAGGAGTCGGCTCCAGATCAGACACGCTGGCCGGTTCGCTGATGGCCGCCGCGTGTGCTGCCATCTGGGCGCTCTGAACCGAAATCGGCCTCCCACTATTTTTCGGCGTGGGCAAACGACTTGGCCAGCCCTGCCACCCCACTGCCACAATCAGAGCGATATAGACGCCGCAAATTAAGCCGGTTTCTGGATGAAAGCTTCTCATAGTTTACCTACTGTATCACGCCGTCGATAATGCCGCAAACCGAATTTCCCTGCTTTTCTCCTGATTTTCCTCGTTTTCATACAGTATCATACAAATTTCTAACCATGTTCGGTACAGACCGGAACCGCACTTTTCCACATGTGCGAAACCAGTGGAAATCTTTGGCGACATCAAAAAACACCTCTTCGTTGGTGTGCCAACCGGAAAAGGTGTTTTAACTGAGTTTTGGAACGAATTCTAGTCCTGGTACCGGGAGAAGCCGTTTGGCCGCTTATACGTATACTCTTCCACCCGCCGGGCAATCCGAACCATGGTACTCAGGGCGTTAACCGGATCGACGCCTACTTGCGTCTCTTCGGATAGCATTACCGCGTCCGAACCGAGAAAGACGGCGCCCGCCACATCCGATACTTCCGCCCGGGTCGGTCGCCGCGATTTCATCATCGAGTACAACATCTGGGTCGCGGTAATCACCGGCTTACCGGCGTAATGACAACGGTTAATCAGTTCGCGCTGAATGATCGGCACTTCCTCCATCGGCAGTTCGATCCCCAGATCGCCCCGGGCAATCATAACCGCGTCCGAGGCATCGATAATCCCATCGATATTCTTCAGTGCCGCCAGCCGCTCAATCTTGCTGATAATCTGAATTGGCCGTTTGCCGATAATCCGGCGTACTTCGTCCAACGGCTGTCGATCGGCAATAAACGACACCGCGATCCAACTGACATCAGTTTTCAGTAGATAATCCAAGTCGCGGTAATCTTTCTCCGTCAACGCCGCCGAACTCAGTTTGGTCTCCGGCACATTGACGCTCTTATGCGACAGCAGAGCGGCGCTATTAATCATCTTCACCGTGATCTCCGAACCGTTTACCGCCGTGACCTCGCCCTCCAGCGCGCCATCCATAAAGGTGATCGGCTCACCGGGTTTGATATCCTGATGCAGGGTCAGATCATTGATAAACAGATCGCCCTCCTTGGGTTGCCGCTCGGAAGCGGCGGTGAAGAAGACGTACTCCTGGCCGGCTTGCAGCGGCACTCCATCCGGCGGCATGGCCCCAACCCGGATGTTCGGGCCTTGCAGATCGGCCTGAATCTGTACATTCGTGCCAAGTTTTTTATTCAACCTAAAAACGACCTCCTGACGGGTCGAGAACTCTTCATACTGAGCGTGCGCGAAATTGCTGCGAAAGATGTTCGCCCCGGCCTTGATGAGCCCTTCCTGCACCTCTTCGTTTAAGCTGGCCGGTCCGACGCTGACAATATATCGCGTCCAGGTTGGGTTCTGATAATTATCCATGCGCTTTTCTCCCCTGGAATTATGCCTTATACTGGAGCTATGGTATCACTTTCTTCCTTATTCGGGAAGTTCTTGGTGTATTTCGCTACTCCGGTTCACGCCGCCGTTTCCGGCAGCTCAGCCATTGTTCCGGTCGGATCGCCCGGCATCGGTTCGGGTAATATCACCACCACTATTCTCCACCTCGGTAATACCGTTATCGACATTCTTTCCTTGATCGCTGGCATTGCCGCGGTCGGGTATTTGATTTGGAACGGCATCCAGTATATTGTGTCGGCCGGCAGTGCCGAGAAGGCTAAATCCGCCCGAGCCGGCATTGTGAACGCGGTGATCGGGATTATTATTATTGCCGCTACTTTCGGCTTAATTAAGCTGGCAATCGGCATCGGCAACGGCCTCGCCACCGGTAATATCACCGTCGGCAGCGGTACCGGTAGCGGCAGTACCGGCGGCGGCACAGCGTATAATGAACCGACAGGCGGCCCTCCGAGTCAACCCTCCTGCAACTCTTTAGCCGGCACTATCGAGTATGATGCGCTCGGCTGCCTGGACGGCAGCGATTACGGTAATGGCAACAGCAGCCCGACCTCATCTGCCGCCCAGTGCGGTACCGCCTACACCAACTGCGTCAGCGGCACGGCCGGCGATACCGCTCAGGCCAGTGCCTGTGAATACTTTACCTCTAACTGTGATTCATCCGGTACTAGCGGCGATGTCTGTGCCGCCTACAATGAGGGGTGTTATCTGGCCGAACAGAACGCCAATAATACCGCCGGCAACTCTTCTCTTTCCGACGCCGGTGCCACGCAGTGCTATCTACATAGTGCCTGCGTACTGGGGAACGGTTGTTCCAATGGCGCCACTCCAACCGAAGACGCGTACGGATATTACACCTGTACCGGCGGTAGCGGCGGGTCGTCGTCCGGCGGGACTATCGCCAACTGTGATCCGAACAGCACCGTCACTTCCGCCACTACCGTCTGTAAATGCCCGGATGGGAGCGTAATTTACGGTAATTACTCCGACTGTCCGACCCAGAGCAATAACCAGAACAGCTCTCCATCCGGCAATACCGGCTCAAAGGACAACACCGGTGGAACCGGCAATACCGGCTCAAACGGCGGATCTGCCGGTTCCGCAAGCGGTTCCGGATCCGGAGCTGGCGATAACAGCAACCCCACGATTGGCGGTATCGGCGCGTCAGCCGGAGGCAACCTATCTGGTAACGACTCTTCCGGCAGCCCAGGGAGCTCTAATAATTCCGGCAGTTCCGGTAATGATAATGGCGGTTCAACCGATGTCAAGGTCAGTATCGCCAAATATCCTCATCTGCGCGATTTCTGCGGCACGAAGACGGTGTATGACGGCGATATCTACGCGAACTGCGGTATAGACGGCCTCGCCTATCAGCGTCTCCTCGATTTATGCGGTCCCGGCCGCACCGATGGCAAACCGCCGAAGAACTCCTGTGAAGCGTATCGAATCGATGTACCGCTTCCCAAGACCGATGCTTCGGCCGGGTCAAACGCGGTGGTCTGTCCCGCCGGTCAAATGCCTAGCAGCGACTCTTCGCTCTGCAAGACCATGAACGCGACGCCGGGAATCGGGGTTTCCGGCACCGTCCAAACCGACACCAACGGAACGGAGATTATTTTACAACCCGATACGAGCAATCCGGGATTGTATAAGAGCTAACACCGGCCTCTGGGATCCTACTTTGCCGAATAGACCTGTACGTATTGGGCAGTAAACCCGCTCTGGGCGTTCTTTTGAGCCACCACCGTGACCCGATCGCCGACTTTCAACGGTTCGGTAGCCGAGTCCACCCGGCGTACCAGATAAGTCGCGCCGACCAGCGCGAAGACGTAGGTTTGGCCGGAGTTCAGTTTGAGGGTCAAGCTGGTCGGAGTCGTGCCGGTTACTGTTCCGGTACCGATTTCACTCCCGGCCGCGATCGGTAAAAGCGAAGAAGAGTATACGGTCGTCTGGGTCTGATTACTTTGGTTAGCATCCTTGGAAGACTGATAGCGGCTCCCGCCCCAAAAAGCTCCGACAGCAACCACAATCAGCGCCAGTACACCGAAAACGACAGAAAGAATAATGACTCTATTTTGCATATAGTATATGTTAACTTCTCTTATACTATACACGAGCCGTACAAAAAAATTAAACGCCCCAGGTCGGGGCGTTTAATTTTCTCAGGTTCGCAACCGGATTAGTAGCGAGAAGATCCTCGCTCTTCTTTCGGGACGAACGGACGAGCGGCGTTGACGAAAATCGGCCGCTTGGCCATCGTGCCACGCATTTCGTACTCGACTTCGGTGCCGTTGACCTTCTCGATAGCGCGGTTCATCGATTCTTCGTTGGTAAAACCGACAAAACCGATGCCGCGGGAGCGGGGCGGACGGGTAGGATCGCGCGGATCTTTCTCCTTTAAGATAATAACTTCGACAATCTCGCTCTCTTCAAAACCGCCAACGGTCATGAAGACGTCTTTCAGTTCAGCTTCGGTAATAGAATACGGCAGGTTGCCGACAAATACCTTAAACTGCTTGGTTGTTGTTTGATTCTGGGTATCCATGAAATAACTTAATATAAACCTAAAGGCGTTCTCCCCTTCATACGGGTAAACGCTTGCTAATCACCTTAATCTCACCTCCTGTTCGTTACTTTACTACACCGCAAGCGATCAGATAATGTACCGCTTACTCGGTTACTATACCAGAATATTTAAAATAGTATACTATATCTAGATGACAAAACCGCCTTCACTCGCTCTCACTGCCGCCACCATTGCCGGAAAGATCTGTTCGCTTACCGTTCGCAGCCTTGGCTCGGGAGGGGAAGCCTTACCCGGTCTGGTAGCCAAAAGAATCGATTCTACTGCTCTCCGCTCCTTTGGACGACAGTGTAAAGACGGTATTGTCCTGGTGTGCGGAACCAACGGCAAAACCACGGTTAGCCGGCTGATCGCTGATTTTCTTACCGAATCGGGGCAACCGATTGTACACAACCGCAGCGGATCCAATATGACGCGCGGTCATCTGGCGGCTTTTCTGGAACAAGCCGATTGGCTCGGCCGCGTACATGCCGACCTGGCGATTCTGGAAGTCGATGAAGCGGTCTTGCCGGAAACTTTGTCCCAGATCAGTCCTCGAATTGTTCTTTTGCACAATCTGTTCCGCGACCAGTTGGATCGGTATGGCGAAGTCGATACTATCCGGCGCAACTGGGAAGCCGCGCTGCGTCGTCATCTGGCGGCCGACGCCATCCTCACTGTAAATGCGGACGATCCGAACCTGGCATATCTGGCGTCACAGCTCGACCACCGCCAGACAATCTACTACGGAATAGATGACCAGTCGCTATTAACGTCAAATCCCGATTCGGCGGTAGACGCCTATCTCTCTCCTGTATCCGGAAAACCGCTCCAGTATACCGGATATTTCTATTCCCATCTGGGGATATACGCCGATCCGGAT